>JANNRD010000539.1:0-12332 GCA_031401095.1 Acidobacteriota bacterium | reverse complement strand
GTCAAGTCTGGCGAAGAGTTTGGCTACACCATTCGTCTCCAGTAGGCGGTTCTGAGAGCGGACGACGCAGAGACGCAGGTTAGGATTCCTCATGCGAATAACTTTTCTCTGTCAGTACTTTCCGCCGGAGATGGGAGCTCCTTCAGCGCGAACCTACGAACACGCACGCCATTGGGTCAGTCTTGGCCACGAGGTCACTGTCGTGACCGGCTTCCCCAACCACCCGACGGGCATCATCCTGCCCGAGTATCGCGGGCACTACTCGAGTCGTGAGAGTGTCGGTGGCATCGATCTTCTACGGACGTGGATATATGTTGCGCCGAACAAGGGTTTTACAAGGCGAGTGCTCAATTTTCTTTCCTTTTTCCTTTCGTCATTGATTCTTGGTGCGTGGAAGACGGAGCGCCCGCATGTCGTCATCGGGACATCACCACAGCTTTTTTGCGCTGCTTCTGCATACCTGCTGAGCCGCATAAAACAGGTGCCATTTGTCTTTGAGGTGAGAGACATCTGGCCACAGTCGGCGATCGAGTTGGGAGCGCTTCGCAACCGGTTTATCATCAGAGTCCTCGAAGCGATTGAGATGTTTCTTTACCGTCGCGCGGTGTTGATAGTCGGCGTTGCCGAAGCGACGCGCGAGTACTTGCTCGAGAAGGGCATCTCCAGCGCAAAGATTGCGATCATTCCCAACGGAATCGATGCGAAGTATCTCGAGACTGAGGCAGACCCGGATAAGGTTCGTCGCCAATACGGGCTCGACGGGAAGTTTGTCGTTGCTTATATCGGCACTCACGGCATGTCGCACGCCCTGGAGACAGTACTCGAGGCTGCCGACGAGTTGAAGGAACTCCAGGATGTCCACTTTCTGTTTGTTGGCGAGGGTGCCGAAAAACAGAGACTCGAGGCGCTGGCGGCAGAGCGGCAACTTGACAATGTGACGTTCCTGCATGAGCAGCCCCGAGAGAGGTTGCTCGCCTTTTATCGCGCCAGTAATGTTGGTCTCGTGCCACTCAGAAGGCTGCCAATTTTCAGAAAGGTCCTGCCATCCAAGTTGTTTGAGCTCATGGGGAGCGGTTGCGCCATCATTTGCAGTGTCGAAGGTGAGGCGGCTGCGCTGGTGGAGCGGGCCGGAGCAGGTCTGTGCATCGAACCGGAAAACGCTTCTGAACTGGTGTCGTCGATCAGGGAACTCCGCGATCATCCGGAACTGTCAGGTCAATACGGGAGCAATGGGCACCGATTTGTGATCGAACACTACCTGCGCTCAGCGCTCGCGAAGAGGTATCTTGAGGAACTATCATTGGTCACAGGAGTGAGTAGTGAGGGGGCGTTAACGGAACCGAAAGAGAGACTGAAAGTGGGTACCCGACCGCTGACCCCGGAACGCTGAATATGCGATCTTACGTCATACTCTTTTCCATCTCGCTGGTTCTCACCGTTCTTCTGACGCCGTTTGTCCGGCGCCGGGCGATTGCGTGGGGTGCCATCGACCTTCCCGACAACGGTCGGCGCATCCATTTGCGGCCGACGCCGCGACTGGGTGGAATCGCGATCTATTGTGCCTTCATTCTGACCCTGCTTTGCGTACCGCTTCTTGGGAACCTGGTTAGTCAGAGTTTCCGGACGAACCTGCCGCGGTTTGCGGCGTTGCTTGTGCCGGCGACGTTTGTCTTTCTTTTTGGCATCTATGACGACTTTAAGGGTTCGAGCGCAACGCAGAAGATAATTGCGCAGGCGATTGCGGCGGCAATGCTTTATGGTTTTGGTTTCCGGATTGATTCACTGTCTTCTCCTTTTGGGGGGACGTGGGAGTTACCCACTCTGCTGAGCTTTCCCCTGACCGCGCTGTGGGTGGTTGGCATCACCAACGCGTTCAACCTGATTGATGGGATAGATGGATTGGCGGCAGGTGCCTCAGTCTTTGCGTTGCTTTCGATACTCTTTTTCTCGATTGCGCAGGGTAATCCGGAGATCAGCTTGATTGCTGTGATTCTGGTTGGAGCGGTGATCGGCTTCCTTCGGTTCAACTTCAATCCAGCGACGATCTTTCTCGGTGATTCGGGGAGTCTTTTTCTGGGATTCATGGCAGCAGCGCTCTCGATTGCGGGTTCACAGAAAGGCTCGACCATCATTGCGATTGCGATTCCCCTGGTTTCGTTCGGGTTGCCGGTGGTTGAGGCAGGTCTCTCACTGGTGCGAAGGTTTCTCGGCGGGGACTCTTTGCTGGCAGGCGACCGCGGTCATATTCATCATATGCTTCTCCGCCGTGGCCTGACCCAGCGGCAGGTGGTCATCCTCCTCTATGCAATCTGTGCGATGTTCTCGCTCTTCGGGCTCATGCTCCTCGATCCACAGCGCAACCTTGCGGCTCTCATCTTCTTTGTCATCGGTGTCGGCATCCTTTTTGGAGTTCAGCATCTGCGGTATGCCGAGTTCAGTGAACTTGGAAACCAGATTCGCGAGGGAGTGCGAAGACGGAGGCGCTCGCTGGCCGTCAACGTCAGAGTCAGAAGAACGACGGCCGATCTCGGCGCGGTGCACAACACGGAACAGTTCTTTGCGGTGCTCGAGGATATGCTTGCCACGAGAGAATTCGACTGCGTCCTGCTCGAAGTGCACCGGCAGGCGCCGGCCTTTGACCGCTACGCTGCGCGCTTTGACCATCTTTCCGGGGAACACGGTCGTCGCCGCATCGTCTGGGCCTGGGAGCGTGGGGATACATCCCTCGCAAAGATTCTCGGGTCAGATCAGTTCTGGAGCTTGCGGGTGCCGCTGACAGCCGTCAGAGGAGAGGCGCTGGGCGCTGTTGTCTTCTACCGATATCTGTTTGATGACGACCCAACGGTCGATCTCAAGAATCTCTGTGGACCGCTTCAACGAGAACTCGGCGCTGCTCTTGAGCGGCTTATGACAAGCGCCGAGATGACGGCTCGGATTAGGTAGCCGCCTGTATTTGGATTTTGGACTTTGGATTGAAGAGAGAGAGGGAATCCAGGCTCCAAAATAATCCAGAATCCAAAAAACCTAAGACTGTTCCAGATTGTGAATTAAGTAGCATTGAGGAGTATCGAGCCGTGGGAATTCAGAGTCCGGAATCGAAAATCCAAAATCTAGAATCCAGGATCAGAATGCGATTGAGGATCATGCTTGCGATCTGTCTGCTCTTCGCCGCGTTCGCGCAGCCTGGATATGTCTCTGGACAGCAGAATGCCGCGGTGCCAGTGGTTCTCATCTCAATCGACGGTCTCAAACCGGAATATGTCCTGGAAGCTGATAAGAACGGTTTGAAGATACCCAATCTCCGCCGGCTCCTGGCAGAGGGCGCCTTCGCGACTGGTGTCACTGGTGTCCTTCCGACCGTCACGTATCCGAGTCACACGACGTTGGTTACTGGCGTCGCACCTTCAAGGCACGGAATCGTCGACAATACTCCGTTCGATCCCTATGGAAGGAATCTGGGTGGTTGGTACTGGTACGCTGAAGATACCAAGGTCCCGACTCTTTGGGATGCGGTCCGCCAGAAGGGGATGGTGACGGCGAGCGTCGACTGGCCGGCAACCGTCAGCGCCAACATTGCCTACAACATCCCGCAATATTGGCGGTCCGGGACGCCCGATGATCGCAAGCTGACGCGGGCGCTCTCGACGTCGGGCCTTCTGACCGAGATCGAACGTGCTGTCGGGAACTACCCGGAAGGCAAGGACTACTCGATTGCCGCTGATGAGACTCGCGCACGGTTCAGTGTTTATCTTCTCGAAAAGAAGAAGCCCGCGTTTCAGACGGTCTATTTCGGTGGGCTCGATCACGAACAGCACGACTTCGGGCCGTACAGCGCTGAGGCAAGAGCTGGTTTGGAGCGGATCGACGCCTTGGTGGGAAAGGTGCGTCAAGCGGCGGAGAAGGCGGGTGGTGGACGGGCCGTGATCTGCGTTGTCTCTGATCATGGATTCGCCCGCGTCGATAAGGAAGTGCGTCTCAACGCTGCGCTCCGGAACGCCGGTCTGATCGAAGTCAACCCGTCGGGCACGCTCAAATCGTGGCGAGCGTTTGCGTGGTCTTCAGGGGGATCGACGGCGATATTCCTCAAGGAAGCGAATGACGACGAGGCGAGAACGAAGGTTCGCGCGGTTCTCGGGGAACTGCTTGCCGATCCCGCGAATGGCATTCTCAAGGTGTATGAAGGAGAAGTCCTGCGCGCTTTGGGTGGGTTTCCCGACGCGGCCTTCGCGGTCGGCGTCAAACCGGGATACTACATTGGCGGCGGATTCGAAGGGCCGCTCGTCCGGTCCGTCAAAGCGCGGGGAACTCACGGATTTCTACCCGAAGTGCCCGAGATGAACTCGTCGTTCTTTATCGCCGGTCCTGGTGTTCCGAAGGGGCGCAACCTCGGCCAGATCGACATGCGCGATATCGCACCGACGCTTGCGAAACTGCTCGGTGTTGCACTTCCGAGCGCGGAAGGGCGCGATCTGCTCAAGCAGAAGTGAGCTTCCTTGCTCGAAGGTGTTTCACCTCGAGAGCGGTATGAAGGTTTCGTCATCCTGACGATCACGCTCGCGTTCGAGGAAGTCGTAGTAGTGACAGCGGGGCGTCTCCGGAAACTCGCGACAGACTCCTGGGCGATGTTCGTAGACAGTGCAGCGACGCTCAGTCGGGTGCAGGAACTGGCAGGTACTCTTGAAGATCGTATCCTCGCGGTGGCGCAGCACGCGACCATATCCCTTGATCATTTTGGTGAAACGCTGCTCGGCACGATCGTAGCTGAGAGAGAAGCGTTCCGCGAGCCGCTGAATGTCGCGTCGCTTGACGAGGATATGTTCGTATGAACAGCAGTACGCCGGACATTTGGCGCAATTGTAGAGCAGAGGGAGTTGCTTTGTCGCCATAGAGATTCGAGAGTTCTGGAACGCGATATTCTTACCACTATCGCCCGGCAAACAGCAACCAAGGGCGTCAAAAAGGCTACAAAAGAGATGAAGAGTTCCGACTGGGTGAGTCTGGTGCCAACCGGACTCGGTCAGATCAAGCCCAATCATTATTTTGAAATGGCGAGGGTCGCGTGGCTCAATCGCGATCAGTTGCCGTTTGCCTGGAGAATTCTCACGCGGGGAGTTTGCGATGGGTGTGCGTTGGGCACCTCCGGCCTGCACGATTTCACCATCGAAGGGATCCATCTGTGCATGGTCCGCCTTGACCTCCTAAGATTGAACACCATGCCGGCTCTCGATTCCAAGCGGTTCAATCAAGCCGCGGCTTTGGGTGAGATGACAGCAGCCGAGCTGCGCGCGCTTGGACGCTTACCCTACCCGATGTTGCGGCGCCGGGGTGAGCCGGGCTTTAGACGCATCACTTGGGAGGAAGCCTTACGACTCGCCGGCGAGGCAGCAGCTCGCACCGTTCCAAGCCGGATGGCTTTTTATCTGACGTCGCGAGGTTTGACAAATGAGGCTTACTACGTTGCCCAGAAGGTCGCGAGATTCCTCGGTGGCAACAACATCGATAACTCCGCGCGCATCTGCCATTCACCCTCAACCGTGGCATTGAAGAGCGCGCTCGGTGTGACCGCTTCGACGTGTTCATACAAGGACTGGATCGGATCCGATCTGCTCGTCTTTTTCGGGAGCAACACTCCGAACAATCAACCGGTAACCACGAAGTACATCTACTACGCCCGACAGCAGGGTGCGCGAGTCGCCGTCATCAATCCATATCGCGAGCCGGGAATGGAACGCTACTGGATCCCGTCGGTCGCGGAAAGCGCACTTTTCGGCACAAAGCTGGCCGATGCTTTCTTTGACGTGAACATCGGCGGTGATCGCGGCTTTATTGCTGGTGTCCTCAAGCACCTCATCGAGAACGGATGGGTGAATCAGGCCTTTGTTCGCGAGCATACTCAAGGTTTCGACGAGATGAGGTCTGCGCTTGCGCTTAGCTCCTGGGAAGCGCTTGAAGTAGCCTCCGGCGCCAGCCGTGCGGAGATGCTCCGCTTCGCGCGAATGTTGTTGGAGGCGCGCTCGGCGGTATTTGTCTGGTCGATGGGAATCACACAGCATCGGCACGGTGTGGACAACGTCAGAGCGATCATCGATCTCGCACTGGCTTGTGGGTTTGTCGGGCAGCCGAAGAGTGGGCTCATGCCGATTCGAGGTCATTCCGGTGTCCAGGGTGGTGCCGAAGTGGGCGCGGTGCCAAATCAGTTTCCAGGATGGCTTCCGGTCGATCAAGAGGGCGCGAAATGGATGAGCGACCTCTGGGGTTTCCCAGTCTCGGCTGATCGCGGGCTCAACGCGGTCGAGATGATTGATGCGGCCGGTGCCGGTGAGATCGACTGGTTCTACCAGAGCGGCGGTAACTTTCTTGAGACGCTGCCGGAACCGGAGTATGTCCGGAGCGCGGTCGAGAACATTCCCGTCAGGCTTCACCAGGACATTGTCCTCAGCCCTCAGATGCTGGTCGAGCCGCGCGAGCTGGTACTCTTGCTACCTGCCCAAACTCGATATGAGCAACGCGGGGGTGGCACCGAAACGACGACGGAGCGGCGAATCCTGTATAGTCCGGAGATTCCCGGCCGCCGTATTGGCGAAGCAAAGGCAGAGTGGGAGATTCCGATGCTCATCGCCGAGCACGCTCGCCCCGACTGTCGGCACCTCATCCATTTCGAAGATGCGTCCGCGATCCGCGAGGAGATCGCTCGCGCGGTGCCCGCCTATGCTGGGATTGAGCGCCTGCAAAAGGCAGGTGATCAGGTGCAGTGGGGTGGAGAGAGACTCTGTGAAGAGATGGTCGGCGGCGAGATCAGACCGCGATTTTCGACGACGAGCGGACGGGCACATTTCTCGGTGATCCAGATCGGTGAGTTGAATCAGGAAGCAGGCCACGAATCAGCCTTGAGGCTGACGACGCGTCGCGGCAAACAGTTCAACAGTATGGTACATCGTCAGCGCGACCCTCTCACCGGCGCAAGCAGGCAGGATGTCCTCATCAGCGAAGCAGATGGGAAACGGCTCGGGCTCGCGAACGGAGACGCGATTGTCCTGCGGAGCTCCGTCGGAGAGATGCGAGGCCGCTGCCTGATCGCACCGATGAACCCGGGGAATATTGAAGTGCACTGGCCTGAGGGCAACGTTCTCATCGCACGCGGCAATGTCGATCCCGAATGCGGCATTCCCGACTACAACACCAAGGTCGAGATATTTCTCGCGGATAGCTGAGGAGCTGGAGACGAGGCAGGAGAACCGAACCCCGGTTTGCCAAAGTCCCGCAGCCGACTTATGCTGCTTGTGGAAGGCTGGTATGCGTAGAATTTACCTTGATAACAGCGCGAGTACCCGCGTCGATGATGAAGTGGTGCAAGCCATGCTGCCGTACTTTAGTGATGATTACGGCAATGCTTCGAGCACGCACCAATGGGGGCAGCGTGCCCGGCAGGCCGTTGAAGAGGCTCGAGCTCATGTGGCGAAGTTGCTTAATGCGCAATCGGCGGAGATTGCATTCCTCTCCGGAGGGACAGAAGCGGATAACCTTGCGATCAAGGGCATCGCCGAGGCAAACGCGGATCGCGGCAGACACATTATCACTTCGCAGATCGAGCACCCGGCTGTGCTCGCCTCATGCGCGCATCTCGAGAAGGCTGGCTGGCGAGTTACCTATCTGCCTGTCTACGCCGAAGGCATCGTTCGAGTCGGGGACGTCCGCGCTACGCTGACTGATGACACCGTCCTGATCACGGTCATGCACGCAAACAATGAGATCGGCACGCTGCAGCCGATCAAGGAGATCGGCGCCCTTCTGCGCGAGCGGCGGGACCGGGGACAACGGCACCTTTACTTCCACACGGATGCGGTCCAGGCCGTTGGCAAGGTCCCGGTCGATGTTAAGGAGTTAGGTGTCGACCTGCTTTCGTTTACCGCGCACAAACTGCATGGACCAAAGGGAGTGGGGGGGCTCTATCTTCGGCGTGGAGTGAGGATTGTCGCTCAGATGCACGGTGGGCATCACGAACGAGACCGGCGCGCGGGCACCGAGAGCGTCGCATTGATTGTCGGGTTGGGAAAGACAGCCGAGTTGGCGAGAGGACATCTTGACGAGCGAGCCGCTCAGATGAGGTACCTGCGTGACTATCTCGAGACAGAGCTGATCCAGACGGTGCCGGGCATTTCACGCAATGGGGACGAGGAGCGACGCGTGCCCAACATCGCGAACTTCAACTTCGAACACGTCGAAGGTGAGGGATTGCAGATCTCGCTGGACCTCAAAGGAATTGCGGTGTCGACGGGTTCGGCTTGTTCCTCCGGGTCTCTCGAGCCGTCGCATGTTTTGGTGGCAATCGGGCTTAAACAAGAGACGGGACATGGCTCGTTGAGGTTCAGCCTGAGCAAGGATACGACAAAGGAAGAGATCGACTATTTGTTGGCGACCCTCCCAGCGATTGTGGCAAGACTGCGACGCATGTCACCTGAGCTTCGCGCAAAGGAATTCGTCACCGAAGGATGAAGAGGCGTCGGGACAAGCCCGGCCCCGAGGCCTCTTCCAGGTCTACTTCCAATGTATTCTGCCAAAGTCCTCGATCATCTCGGAAACCCCCGCAACGTCGGGGAAATGACGGATGCGACGACTCGGGGCGAAGCGGACAACCCCGTTTGTGGCGATCTGCTTCATCTCTACCTGAGGATCGATTCGGGGACCATCGTTGCCGCCAGCTTTAATGCTCGCGGATGCCCGCCGACACTGGCTGCCTCATCTGCGCTGACGGAACTGATCACTGGCCTGCCGCTCAGCGCGGCGCGACTCCTCAAACCACAGGATGTCACCTTCGCCCTCGATGCTCTACCCCGAAACAAGGAGCATTGTTCCGTGCTTGCGATCGATGCGTTGCGCGCTGCTCTCGCTGGCCTCCCCCCTGACGTGGTATAAATTCGGCGCACTGTAAGGGAAGAACGCAGTCACCGCTCGACCGGCCTTCTATGGATAATCCGTCCTCTGAACCCATGCGACACATCTCAGCCGAGCAGGTCGCGCATGACATGAGTGTGCGGTTCGGCACCGGACGGGTTACGTTGGCGCCTCAGACGGGAGTGAAGCTGACCGCCGAGGCGATGCGCGCGATCGTCTTCCCGGAGAGCATAGTCGAGCTCAGCGAGATGCTCACCTGTGCATCCACCGAGCGCTGGCGTGTCGTGCCGATGGGTGCGGGAACCTGGCTCGAGATGGGGAATCCGGCAACTGAAGCGCACCTCTTTGTCTCGACCGCGCGGATGACTCGTATTCTCGAATACGAGCCCGCGGACCTGACGGCAACGGTCGAAGCGGGCTGCACGCTCGCCTCGTTCAATTCCGGCAGCAGACAAAACCGACAGTTTATCCCGCTCGATCCCTTCGGTCATGAGGACCAGACCCTTGGTGCGATTGTTGCAACCGGGAGCTATGGTCCCCTGCGTTGCGGGTTTGGCACCCCGCGCGACTGGGTCATCGGGATGCGCATCGCCCATGCCGATGGAAAAATCACAAAAGCCGGTGGCAAGGTGGTGAAGAACGTTGCGGGATACGATCTGTGTAAGTTGTATACCGGCAGCTTCGGCACTCTTGGTGTCATCGGCGAGTTGAGTTTCAAGTTGCGCGCGCTTCCGTCGAGTGAACGGACGGTCGTCTGCGGGAGTAATGTGATTGGTGACCTCTGCGCTCTCACGGGCCGGATCGTCGATTCGGATCTACAGCCGTCGGCGATGGAGATCTTCTCACCAGCCGCCATCGGGCTGGCTGACGTGATCGAGGGATCGTATGCAATCGCTCTGCGGTTTCTGGATGAACCCGAGACGCTCGACTCCGAGGAGCAGTACCTTGCTCACCTGACCGGCGACCTCAAGCGATGGACACTTGGGGAGGCAGATGCAGCGGCTCTCTGGAGCGCTCACAAGCTGAGCGAGACCGCTGCGAAATGGATCTGGAGTCTGCGCGTCAGCGTGCTGCCCACCGACGTTCCCGAGGTGATTGCTGAGATTCAGCTCTTGATGCCGTCGAGCGTGCTATCGGTTCACGCAGCTAATGGAGTGATCCGGGTCTTTGATGAGACGGCAGCGCTCGAGCAACTGAAGACGGCCCAGCGCCCACGCAAGGTTGCCGAGTTACGGCGATCGGTACAATCTCGTGGAGGGCAACTTGTCATCCTTCGGGCACCAGAAGCCATCATGGAGAGGCTGGACGTGTGGGGCGAAGTCGGACAGACTGGACGCCTCATGCGCGAACTGAAAGCCAAATTCGACCCACAAGCCTTGCTCAACCCAGGGCGCTTCGTCGCTGGCATCTGAGAGAGCTCGCATCCTGTGACAATCCTCATGACCAGTCCGACAACACTCAAGAACGCGCTCGAAGTGGAGATCGACAAGCTGCTCGGCTGTATTCACTGCGGACTCTGTCTGCCGGTATGCCCGACATACGTTCAGCTTGGCAACGAGAACGATAGTCCGCGCGGAAGGCTCTACCTCATGCGCGCGACCACTGAAGGCCGACTTGACCCGGCTTCAGATAGCTTCGCGCGACACATCGACCTTTGCCTTGGATGCCGCGCGTGTGAGACCGCCTGTCCCGCCGGCGTTCGCTATGGTTTTCTGCTTGAAGCTGCGCGGGAAGAGATCACGGCACACGCGCCAAAAGGGCGGACTGGTCTGCAGCAGCGCATGCTCGGCAGGGCTCTGCGCCACATTTTTCCTCATCCAACACGGCTCCGGCTGGTCTTTGCCGTGCTTCGGTTTCTGCGCCGGTCGAGCATCGTCAAGCTCGCACAACGCGAAGGACTCGTGCGAGGTATTTCCCAGCAAGCCGAGCTCGCCCTTTCACTGCTCCTCTCAACACAGACGAGTCGTTGGGTGCGGACGTCAGTCGAAGTTCAAGCCAGTGCACCCAGTCCTGCAAGTTCAGAAATACCCCCCGTGACTGTCTTTACGGGTTGCGTCATGGAAGGCCTCTTCAAGCACACGAATGAGGCTACCTCACGAGTCCTGGTTGCAAATGGATCGCGGCTCGAGCCTCTGGAGACACAGGTCTGCTGTGGTGCCCTGCACGCGCATTCCGGTGATCTCGAGACTTCGCGCGACCTCGCAAAGCGCAACATCGATGCCTTTGATCAAGCGGAAGCGGACTCGACGATCATCGTCAATGCCGCAGGGTGTGGCGCGATGCTCAAGGAGTACGGAGAGCTTCTCAAGCACGACCCGGCGTATTCCGAGCGCGCGCGCGCGTTCAGCGCCCGCGTCCGCGACGTCAGCGAGTATCTCGCCGCGAACGGAATACGTCGAGGTGCGGAGCTCAAGACAACTGTCACCTACGATGCACCGTGTCATCTCTATCACGCGCAGCGTGTGACGACGGCTCCGCAGCAGGTTCTCTCGGCGATTCCTGGACTCGAGTACATTCCCCTCGACGGCATGCAGGATTGCTGCGGCGGCGCAGGAATCTACAATTTGACTGAGCCCGAGATGTCCGAAAGCCTGCTCGCAGACAAGATTGGAAAGGTGAAGGAGACCGGAGCAGAGTTTTTGGTAACCGCCAACCCGGGCTGCCAGATGCAGCTTGGCGCCGGGGTGCGCCGCTTCGCCGCCGACTGCCAGGTTGCACACATCGTCGAATTGCTTGATGAATCCTATCGGCGTGCAGGGTTCTATGAGGGAGGATAGCTTTTCCTGATGCTCATACCGCGTTCCGGTCACCTGTTCTGGACGCTGGTGCGACTTCGCTACCAGCTGATCTGGGCGCAGGCGCGGACAAGCCCGGGTCGGGTCGTCACGCTTCTAGTCGTGTCTCTGTTTTTCGTCGCGCTTGGAGCTGTGATTGGCCTGATCGGACTTGGAACCGCCGTCGCAGGTACTCAACTTGGGAAGGCGGAGTTTGTGACGCGAGGTGTGCTCAGTGGATTTCACGGAAGCGCGGTCATGACCAGTCTCTTTTTCGGTCTGGGCCCGCGCGCTGCCTTCTCGGAGCACGCCCTTCGGCGTTTTCCGCTCACCTCGCGAGAGCGAGTGATCGTTCGCCACCTGATCGGCGTCATTGATCCCATCTGGTTTTTGCTCGCGACATCAGCGTTTGGCATCGCGGTCGGCCTGGCAGTCACCGGCACGGGGTCGCTTCTGGTCGGGCTGACGGCGGCGTCCCTCTATGTGGCGGCTGCGTACCTGACAGCGGTCTTCGTGCTTTCATTGGTCGATCGTCTGATGCAATCAGCGGCTGGCGCGACCGCGCTCGGGACACTCGGTCTGGCCGCACTCTCCTTCTCCGGTCTCGGGATGGCCTGGTTCTTGAATCCACAGCATCCAGGGCGACTCGAGGTCATCGATCGCGCG
>JANNRD010000538.1:0-2019 GCA_031401095.1 Acidobacteriota bacterium | reverse complement strand
CGGAAGAGGGTCAGGATGGTGCTTAGGATGAGCCAGCCATCATGTACTACTCGAATCTTCGAGTGGCTGCCTGCGGGACGTGACGTCAGACTGACTGGCACCTCAACAATGGTGAATCCTCGCTCGATCGCCTTGATCGTCATCTCGGCCTCGGTCTCGAACCCTCCACCGACCAGCGGCAGGCTGCGGACGAGGCGCCGGCTAAACACCCGATACCCAGACAGCAGATCCGTCAGACGAACGCCGAATATCGAGTTAAGTAGCCATCGATAGAGCAAATTGCCAAGCCGATTGAGCAACCGAAACTGACTGCTCGCTGCTTTGTGGAGCCGTGAACCGATGACCATATCGGCTTCGCCACGCTCAACGGGCTCAAGCAGGCTTCTGACCACATCCGCCGGATAAGTCGTGTCGCCATCGACCATGACATACAAGTCTGCGTACACTTCGCGAAACATCGCCTGGACAACATAACCCTTGCCCTGCCGTCGCTCGTGTCGCACGATAGCACCCGCCGCAAGCGCAACCTCGACTGTGCGATCCGAAGAATTGTTATCAAAGACGTAAATCTGACCTTCCGGGAGATGAGTCCGAAACTGCTGGACGACTTCCGCGATCGTCAGTTCTTCATTGCGACAGGGGATGAGCACAGCGATCGTTGGCTGCTTCATCGTGCTCCCTTCTCTTAGTGGGAATTCCCGGTTGGTAGTCGGTCGCGATGGAGTTGCGAAGCATGAGTTTATCGCTTTGCCGCCAATCCCGAGACGCAAGCATCGTCTTGGCAATCCCCTGGCTTGGCTGTCTTGGATGTCGCCTTCGGCGACTGAGCAATCGTACAATTGGCGCCCACGAGAATCCCGGAAGTGGCACTTTCATGAGCCATCTCGCCAAATCCAGCAACCTGCTATTCGCCCAAATCGAGACGTCCGCTCTCCCTTGTCTCGTTGCCCAGAAGGTCGTGTCTCAGGACCCTGTGCAAAGCGCCAGCGCCGCCGTGGACTATGGACTGGTCTGATTCCCAAGCCCAAACCAGACATCATCGAAGCAAATCATACTTTCCTTATGTACCGAAAGATGGATCTCTGCTGCCTTTGCCCGTTCGGGGGCAGTGATCGCCATGCGATTCCAGCTCCACGCGTTGCCGACAGGTACGACCTCGATGCTGACATCGACCTCGCGCCCCTTTTCGTCAAGCCAGTTCACCTGCAGGCGCGCCTCCTGACCCGGTAGGTCTGTCCGCGTATAGTGGCTCAGAGTATAAAGTTCACCGCCGACTACGGCGACTCGCTGTTTGAAATCTCCTTCGTGGTTGACACAGACAGACCGACGGCCCTCATGAGCCTGCGACTCTTCGAGGACAAATTTGCCTCCAGCCATCCATTCATCCGGACGACGATCGCCCTCCGGCTTTTCGAAGCTCGCGTTGCTCAGGTAGTTGGCTGGCGCAACAACTCTCCTCGTGACCTCGTTCTCATGAAGGCGGTAGACCTCATTGTAATTGTAGCGATACTCGAGTGTCGCGAAGCGTTCGAGGAAGGACGCCTGCAGGAAGAGCCATCGAGGACTCCCAATGACCCCGAAGCGATTGACAAGCATGTACCGAAACCCCTGTTGCGCAAAGGCTGCCGCGAGCCCGTCCTCGTTGGCGTCCACAAGCATGTCACGGAGGACTGCCGACTCGATGACTGAAACGAGCGGAGCTTTGACGTAGTAACGCGTCGATTCAACGCCCTCTCCGATGACACTGTCACCTGGCTTGGTTACTCGATTGAGAAACTGGATGGCTCTGTAGGGCAGGACAGCTCTTCCGAGATACTCATCCTCACTCATCTGGCGGGTCACGAGCCCTAATGGATTGCGGTAGACAATGTCTCCGAAGGCAAATGGTAGCAATAGCCCCTGTGTCACGAGGATGACCCACAACATCACTTGGTTGAGCTTTCGCGCCCATCCGGCGGGTGCCCATTCAACAACGCCAGTAATCGCCAGCGCCGCAACCAACGGCAGAATCGGTATGTA
>JANNRD010000537.1:0-8309 GCA_031401095.1 Acidobacteriota bacterium | reverse complement strand
CTGAGTCTCTGTGGTTATTGATTCTCTCCTGATTGCCAAACTGACCCACACCCGCCGTTTTTGATCCGTTTTTCCCGGAGGGGCAGATGATCGGCCAAACGCTTTCTAATCGGTATGACATCAGGTCAGAGTTGGGTCGCGGCGGAATGGGCGTCGTCTATCGTGCGTTCGATCCATTATTGAACCGTGAAGTAGCGATCAAGACGATACCTCCAACACTGCTCAGCCCCGAGACGGAGCAACGCTTTCAACGCGAAGCGCAGTTGGTGGCCCAGATGGATCATCCGGGGGTTGTCCCGATCTTCGACTTTGGCAAGCACGAAGGGTCACTATTCTTTGTCATGCCCATCGTCGAGGGGACAAATCTGCGCTCGTTCCAGCGCGAGGGCGCGCTCACACTTGGCGAGGTGATCGACATTGGGATTCAGGTCGCTGAAGCACTTGCATACAGCCACTCACGCGGGGTCATTCACCGTGATATCAAGCCCGAGAACATCATGGTGGTGCGTCAAGATGGCACCCGGATCAGAGTTCGGGTCATGGACTTTGGTCTCGCCCGAGGGGCCGCCGAGAGCCGCATCACCAAGACCGGTACGATTGCCGGCACGCTCTCCTACATGAGCCCAGAGCAAGTAGTGGCCGGCGTTGTGGACAATCGTTCGGACATTTACTCTCTCGGCACCGTGCTCTACGAGTGTCTGACTGGTGAACCGCCATTCTCGGGTGAGCTTCAGTCAATTCTTTATCGCATAGTTCATGAGATTCCCCAGCCCCCGCGGGTCATGGGTGCGGACATCAATGAGGACCTCGAAGCGGCGATCATGAGCTGCATCGCCAAGGATGGTGGTAAGAGACCACAGCGGGCGAGTGAGGTTGCTGATTCTCTGCGGCGCTGCCAGGGCCGACTGCACGATAGCGATCTCGGCAAGTCAGTGGTCATGACAAGGACGCTCATGCTGCCGCGCGTCGCCCTCTCTCCGTTCATTGGTCGAGAGAAGGAACTAGCCGAGCTGCAAAAACGACTCAACGCAGCCGTTAGTGGTGAATGCCAGTTTGTCGTGGTTTCGGGTGAGCCCGGCGTCGGCAAGACGCGACTCCTCGATGAGATCGAAAACCTGGCCAAGGCGCGCAAACTACTGGTGCTTCATGGCCGGTCAATTGAGCAGGATGGAGCCTTTCCCTACCAGGGATTTTGCGAAGCCATTCAGGAATACTTCCGACATAAGGATACCTCGGGCTCACCTGAGGACATGATCGAACTTTCAGACGTTGCCCCCGACCTCGTCTCACTGTTCCCCATGCTGACGGAGATCAGTGAGATTCGCGCCTCCGCGACCGGCGATTCGAAATTGGCCCAGATTGGAGGATCGCAAGGACCGGAGAACCGCACCCAGGTCTTTGAGCTGCTCGCGCGCACCCTGACGCGACTTGCAGGAGGAAAGCCGCTCATTCTCTTCCTCGAGGATCTACACGCGGCAGAGATCTCGATCGAGGCATTGCAGTACATCGTTCGACGATTAGGACCGACACCAACGCTGATCGTCGGCACCTACCGCTCAAGCGAGGTAGACAGTCGCTCCCATCCGTTGCACCGCATGCTCGATAGTTTCCGTGGAGACCGCCGGTTTTCGGCAATCGCGCTTGGGCCTTTCTCACCTGCCGAACATCGCTTGTTTCTTGAAACGCTCATTGGCGGGCCCAAGCTGGCCGATGGCCTCGTCGAGAAACTCTATGAGGGAACTGAGGGCAACCCATTTTTCACCAAGGAACTGGTCCGCTCGCTTCTCGAGTCCGGTGGTATTTCAAAAGACGAGACAGGGGCTTGGAGTCTGGGCGCGGCGACTGATCTCTCAGCCGGTGATTTGCCTGCCACAATTCAACAGGCGGTTGAAAAACGTATCGAGCGGCTGCCTGAGGAGTTGCGCGAGATTCTCTCGATTGCTTCAGTTATTGGCAAGGCTTTTGACTTTCGCGACCTCGAAGCGCTGGCCGGGACACAGGATGTTGAGGAAGCGATTGACCGCCTCGTAGAAGAGGGACTGCTCGAGGAAGAGCGGGAGTCGCGTGGTGATCGACTGAACTTCGCCAGCGCTGTCGTTCGTGACGTGCTCTACAGTGCAATCTCTCGCCGCAAGCGAAGGTCGATGCATCGCAAGTATGCTGAGGAGGTCGAGAAACGTCACAGCGGCAGGCTTGAACGAGTTTACCCACAACTGGTTCATCACTTCTCCCAGGGCGATGTCCCCGACAAAACAGTTGAGTATGGCTTGCGCATGACCAAGACGGCACTCGACGCTTTCAGCCCCGAAGAGGCAGCGCGAGCCGCAAGGACCGTCCTCGAGTTTCTTGATGAGGAATGGCAAGGTGACCCCGCGCTTGAGGGAGAAGCGCGAATGCTCTTGGCCGAGGCTTGCCGGATGGCCGGAGACATTGATGGGGCGCTGAGAGAGACCGAGGCAGCGATCAAGATATTCGACCGCGAAAACCAACCGGCGCGTGCGGTGAGCGGATTCGTGCTGGCCGCAGAAACGGCCTGGCAGGCGCGGCGGGCCGAAGAAACCAGGCGCGCGGTCGAGAGAGGCACGGAGGCAGCACGCGCCTCGGGAGAGACAGAGAGCCTGAGACATCTGCTCTCGCTGGCAGCGACAGTCGCCAATCTCCGCGGCGAGTACGAGAAGGCGAATGGCTTCCTGGAAGAGGCAGCGCGATTGGCTCCCGCATCAAGAGATGCTGAGGCGGAAGAAGACGTCCCGCGGGGGGGGACGCTCGTCGTGGCGTTTGCCAATCCGGTGAATGCGCAAGAGCCGGTTGCCATCAAGGTCAACGAAGAGAGAGAGATTCTGACGAACGTTTTCGAAACCCTCATGACGACTGATCAGGAGGGGAATCTCGTCCCGGTACTCTGTGAGAAATGGGTCATCAGCGAAGACGGGAGTTCTCTCTCGCTTAAGCTCCGCAGCGATGTTCGTTTTCAAGATGGCCATCTACTTACCGCCGCGGACGTCAAGAGCTCTTTCGAACATGGCGTTCGTCAGCTCGCGCGTGAAATGCCGGCAGCCTTCGCGGCGATCCGCGGCGCGGCCGAGTTCGCCGAGAACAGTGCCAGCGAGATCACCGGGATCGTCGTCAACTCCGACGATCGGCTGGAAATCAGGCTCCGCGAGCCGCTGCCGATCTATCCCGGACTGCTCACCGATTTTCACACCGGGGTGACGCGCACGGTGTCGGAGCATGGTGAGAATGACACGAAACAAATTGGGACCGGCCCCTTCCGGATCGCGTCGCACGACGGTGAACGTGTCGTCATCGAGCGTCATCAAGGTTATTGGAAGGGCCTTCCCGCGGCGTTGGACGCGATCGAGTTCCGCCACGGTCTGAGCACGTCTGCGATCGCGGCTGGTCTGCGTTCCAGCGAACTCGATCTTGCGCGTGACCTGATCCCACAGGACCTCGAAGAACTCCTGCGGGATCCCCGCTTCCGGGCAGGGCTGGTTGAGGCCCCTCGAAAGAACACCTACTTTGTCATGTTCAACTATTGCGCCGGACCGACGGCGCGGGAGTTGATGGTGCGTCGTGCACTCTCCGGGATCGTGCGGACGCGCGATCTCGTCTGGCAAACTCTGGGACGTTTTGCGCAGCCCGCGGTCTGCCTGATTCCGCCCGGACTGCTCGGGCACGACCCCGGGAGGCGGCGCCAACTGCTCACACGAGATGAGGCGCTGACGATGTTGCGTTCGGTAGGGATGACGGGTTCGATCCGCCTCAAAGCGGCCGTTCATCCGCTCTTTCAGGACCGCTATGAGCCACTCCTCACCGCTCTCTTCTCGGCCTGGTCGGAACTTGGAGTGGAGATCGAGATCAAGACGCCGACCATGGCTGCGTTTCTGGAGTCTCTGCAACATAGCGAAGGGATAGATCTCTTTATCTCGCGGTGGAACGCCGAATATGAGGATCCTGACAGTTTCACTCATGGCCTCTTTCACTCTCAAGCTGGCTATTACCGGAGTTACTTTTCGTCGGCTGAATCGGACCACATCCTCGAAGCAGCCCGTGCCGAGAGTCGGCCCAATGTCAGGGAGGCTCTTTATCGAAAGTTCGAGAATCTTCTTGAGGAGTCGGGAGCGCTGGTTCCCCTTTTCCATGACATTGACTACCGCCTCGCGAACCCCCAAGTCCGTGGTCTTAAGCTGCGCAGCACCGCTCCCTACGTCAACTATGCAGAACTCGGCAAGGTAGAATCAGTCACCACTGCGCGAGAGACGCCGCGGACTGGCGTTGGGATCCTCCAGGTGCCGATCCCTGGTCTTCTCGAGACGCTGGACCCGTCATTGTTGTTCACGGCAGAGCAGGGTGAGACGCTCCCCAGCGTCTTCGAGCCGTTGACCCGCGATGTCGGCGGCAGGATCGTTCCCTGGCTCGCCTCCGAGTTCAAAGTGGAAGAGGGTGGAAAGAGATACCGCTTTCGACTCCGACCGTATGTCCGGTTCCATGATGGCCGCCGCCTCACCGCACGCGATGTTCGGTACAGCTTCGAAAGGCTCCTGCAGAATCGCGAGAGTGAGTGCCGGTGGTTCTACTCTTCGATCCGCGGGGCGAAGGCGCTGCTCAACGGCGAAGTCGGAGACCTTGCCGGTTTTCGGATTCACTCGGCGCACGAGTTCACCGTCGAGCTGGATGAACCAGTCTCGTTCTTTCCAGTTCTTCTCTCGTTTCCCGGTGCATCGATCATACCGGAGGGAACTGATCACTTCGGTGTCAGCTGGCAGGAGGGTTCTGTGGGAACGGGGCCTTTTCGCGTCCGCGGTTTCGATCCGGGACGTCGCCTCGAACTCGAAGCCAACAAGACGTACTGGCGTCCGGGCTATCCCCAGACCGATGGACTGGTCTTCAGCTTCGGGATTCCCCCGCCAGAGATTCTGGCGGGGTTCCGTGGCGGCCGGTTCTCGCTGGCCTCGGACCTGTTTCCCGCGGACGCTGAGGCCTTGCGTCGTGAGCCCGACTTCGCCTCCGGCTACCGCGAGACACCGCGCCTCTCGACCTACTACGCTGCGTTCAATACGCACCGGGGTCTGCTCGCCGACCCGCGTCTGCGCCAGAGTCTGGTTCACGCTGTCGACGTTCCTGCCCTCGTCCGCCAAACGATGGGGCGGCTGGCCGTCCCGGCGCACGGACTGATCCCTCCCGGTCTGCTCGGCCATGACTCGGCATCTGCCTTGCGAACTGTCTCTACGCAATCGCCGATGCCGGGACAACCCTCGGCCGAGATCGAATTGACGGTGGCGCTGAACCCGGCTTATTTCGTTGAATATGCGGCTCTTGTCGGTGAACTCGAACGCGCCTTTCGTGCTGCGGGAGCAAGGCTTCGAACTGTCAACAGGACGGTAGCTGAATTCCAGGAGGCCAGGCTGGGAGCGACTGTTGACCTCATTCTGACACGGTGGAATGCTGATTACCCTGACGCCGACACTTTCGTCCAAATCCTTGACTCACAGGAGGGGAACATCGGCAGACTGTGCGGCTCTGTGGAGATCGACCGCCTCATCGAAAAGGGACGCGCTGAGACCTCTCCGGCAGCGCGCCACTCCCTTTACCGCAAAATCGAGGAGATCATCGCCAGCGAGGCACTGTTGCTGCCACTCTTCCACGACCAGGCTTACCGCTTCGCACGACCCGAAGTCGAGGGCCTGACCGTTTCCTACTGCTCTCCGGTTGTTGATTATGCAAGCCTGAGCATCAGGAGATAGTCACGCGCCAGGGATGGGAGACTGAATGGCGGAGAGTGAGGGACTCGAACCCCCAAGGGCTTTCGCCCGCCGGTTTTCAAGACCGGTGCAATAGCCGTTCTGCCAACTCTCCGCATTGCCCCTCAATCGGAACTTAGTGGAAATCCTAGCACGCTGTTCGTCGCATTTCAAAAGGAGCTCGAAAAGGCTCACGCGAAGGACAAGAAGAAGACTCACGCGAAGGCGCGAAGGACGCGAAAGGACGCGAAAAGACACGAAGGGGGAAAGATGATTGCCCTCCCTTCTTTCCTTCGCGTCTTTTCGCGTGCTTCGCGCCTTCGCGTGAGTCTTCTCCTAGTTCGAGACGCAGCGAAAACCAGTGTTTGACCCGCCACTGTCTGCTGCCCCTTTTCCCCGGCTTCCGACGAAGTAGCGTGAACAGTACTGGTCACTACAGAGGAAAGACCCGCTCTTTTGGACGCGTTTTGGAATGTCAGGTTCGGTTGGATCGAAGCTGTCGGGCGGCCCTTGCGGATTGTGCGCTGTGCCTGCGCTGGCGAGTTTCTCAAAGTAGTCCGGTCGGTACCAATCTGAGCACCACTGCCAGACGTTGCCACCGGTGTCATAGAGTCCAAAGCCATTTGGCGAGTACGCACCGACTGGCGAAGTCCGCTCATACCCGTCCTCGACGCGATTCTTCCACGGAAACTTCCCTTGCCAGATGTTGGCTGGCCATTTGCCGTTCGGTTTCAGCTCGTCTCCCCACGCGAAGTGCGCTCGATCAAGACCTCCACGAGCGGCGAATTCGAACTCGGCCTCGGTTGGGAGACGTTTCCCGGCCCATTTTGCGTAGGCCACGGCATCGTCCCAGCAGACCTGGACTACTGGGTGCTCATCAAGACCCTCGAGATCGCCATCCTTTCCCTTACGCCCTTGCGGATGTCTCCAACTCGCGTCGGGAACGTACTTCCACCAATTCATAATGTTGTCGAGCGAGACCTCCGTCAACGGTGGGATGAAGACCGCGGAGCCTGGAACGAGTATCGTCGCAGGCACACCCGGGAAGTCTCGAGGATTGGGCTGACGCTCGGCGATTGTCTTGTAGCCGGTTGCATTGACGAACTTCGCGAACTGAGTGTTTGTGACCGGCGTCGTATCCATCCAGAACCCGTCTACTTCAGCCAAATGAACTGGCGATGCGTCAGGCATCTCGCAATCATCACAGCCCATCCAGAAGGTCCCGCCCGGGACCCAGACCATGCCCTCAGGCGTGGGAGACGGTGGTTTGGTACTGTTGATCCTGACGGCCTCACTGCCGGATCGGTTTGACGGTCCGGGCTTGACGCCTCTCTCATGATCAATGTGAGCACCGGATGCGGCACCCGTCTGACTGCCGTTAGACCTCTTCGAGCTCTGCGATTGGCAACTCGAGCCGACGAGGGCGGCAAGGAGTATCGCGATCATCTGCACCCACGCGCGCGGAATCAAAGTCAGCATATGATTGTCGACGTGTTTCAACTGGCTCAACCCTCCATCCGCAATCTCACCTGACGAGCCGCTTGCGGGCGGCCGTCCTGCAGTATAGTATCCTCGCCACTTCACATTCGCGACCATGATTAGATCACGACGTCAGTTTACCACCTCTCTCCTGGCGACCCTGACCGCTCCTGCGTTAATTCGCGCGAGCAGCAGGGAGAAGCCCGCTCCGATTGCCTTCTCGACACTCGGCTGTCCCAAATGGGATTGGAAGACGATCCTTGGCCAGGCATCCGCGCTTGGCTATTCCGGAATAGAGTTGCGTGGAATTCTTGGGGAGATGGATCTGACAAAGTGTCGGGAGTTCGGTTCGACGCAGATCAAGACCAGTCTTAAGGACCTCGCCGCTCTCGAGTTGCGGATCACTGACTTGGGGGCTTCGACGAGGCTCCACGAGTTTGAACCTGCCAAACGGAAGGCCGCACTCGATGAAGCAAGGCGGTTTGTTGATCTCGCGCACGAGCTCAAGGTGCCTTACGTGCGGGTCTTCGGTGACAAGGTTCTGGCGGGGCAGACGCGACAGGCAACGATCGAGCGGATCATTGATGGGATGCGACGCCTCGGTGAGCATGCCAGCAGCAGCGGCGTCGCTGTGATCATCGAATCGCACGGCGACTTTGCAGACTCAGCGTCCCTTCTGCAAATCCTCGAGGCTTCACAGATGCCAACGACAGGCCTTCTCTGGGATGCCCATCACACATTTGTTCTGGGTAAGGAACAGCCGGCGGTGACCTTCAAGAATCTTGGGCGTTTTGTGCGTCACGTGCACCTTAAAGACTCGCGCCCAGTTGAGAAGGGCGTGCAGTACGTGCTCACGGGTACCGGTTCCGTGCCGGTGAAGGAGACCGTCAAGGTACTGGCGTCGGGCGGCTACACTGGTTTCTACTGCTATGAGTGGGAGAAGGGCTGGCACGAAGAGCTTGAAGAACCCGAGATTGCCTTCCCCCATTACGCGAAAGTGATGAGACAGTATCTGGCAGAAGCCGGAGTCAAGTCCTGAGTTTGTTCGTAAGTATGCGAATTCTTTTTTGGAGTGCGGTGGCTTGCCAC
>JANNRD010000536.1:0-8801 GCA_031401095.1 Acidobacteriota bacterium | reverse complement strand
AGAATCTGACTGACTATCTGCCGCATCTTTGCGCCCTCGAATTTTCCACGGAAGGCATCGATGACCTCGAGGTTTATCTGACCCCGGCGTTCAAACAGCCCAACCCAGTATGGGAGGTGTAACTCACCGATGTAAACGGCCTTGAGCCTGGTCTGGCGACGTTTGAAGAACCCCTGAAGAAATATCATCCGCAGCGTTCTGTCGAGTAAGCGCTCGCGCGACAGATCGATGGAGAGTCTGGCGCCAATCTCGTGTTGCCCCTGCGGTACCCGGTCTCGAGTCAGTTCTGGCATCTCGTCGAACTGATAAAGGTCCAGTTCGCCAGAGACGGCATCGATCGCGAACAGGGATGGGCTGCGTTCAAGGACCGAGATCTGGAAGAGATGGTACGGCAAGTGAAAGTCGAGCAGGGCGCGGAGGCGTCCGAGGCGCACCTCCCGCCAGGAATGGCGAAGCATCTCAGCCGCCTGTTCACGCGATAGCCTCGATTTGGTCGGGACAAACGACATCATTCAGGCAAAGTGAACCCAGAGTGAAATGATCGTGACGATGAGGACAGCGGCGAGCAGCAGATTGTAGCGCTTCTGCATCGGGCTCTCATTCTCGATGGCTGCGAGCGGACTTGCGATCTCCTCCCCAGGCACGATCGTCGCGCGAGCCGTCTGCCACGTCAGACCCGCAACTTTGCTTTCAGGTGGCGCTGCCGTGAGAAGACTGACGATCACCAGGATCGCGACGCAGATCGCGAAGATCAGTACGGCAAAGTGTAGAAAATTGACCCCAATGTACCAGCCGAGGAGGCCTCCAGGTCTTCCGCCCGCATAGCCTACCTCAAGGATGAAACGCAGCGCCCCGAGGCCGAAACCGACGAGCAGCGCCGTGATTGCTCCCTGTCCATTGATCCTTCGCCAAAAGATGCCGAGCAGAAAAACAGCGGTGATTGGTGGTGAGATGTAGGCCTGGACACTCTGCAGGTAGAGCCACAGTTCGGAGCTGATCCGGCTCATAAAAGGTATCCAGGCAAGTCCGAGCACGACCATGATGATAGTTGCCGAGCGACCGACGCTGACCAATTCCCGCTCGGATGCGTGCGGCTTGAACTTGCGATAAAAGTCCATCGTGAAGATCGTCGAGCTCGAGTTGAAAACTGCGCTCAGACTCGACATGAGAGCGGCCAGCATCGCCGCGATCATGATTCCCTGTAGACCCGCCGGCAACAGTCTGGTGACCAGCGTCGGGAATGCCGAGTTCGTGTCGGCTGCCACTTCAGGATAGAGAGCGCGCGCGATCATTCCCGGAATGACGAGCATGAAGACCGGCAGGATCTTGAGGAAGCCCGCAAAGACGGTTCCCAACCGCGCGTGCCCGATGTCTTTTGCAGAGAGCACGCGTTGGACGATTACCTGGTCTGTGCACCAGTACCAGATTCCAAGAATCGGCGCGCCGAAGAAGATCCCGGTCCACGGGAAATCGCGGTCGGTTGTTGGCTTCATCATATGAAAGAAGTCGGGAGGGACGCTTGCGCGAAGCCCCGCCCAGCCTCCGACCTCATTGAGCCCGATAAAGGCCAGCATCAACGCACCGGCGACGAGAATAACCGTCTGAATCACCTCGGTGTAGATGACCGCCGCCAGGCCGCCGCCAACGGTGTAGATGCCGGTTGCGATGACAAGAGCGAGCGAGCTCTGCCACATGCTCCACCCGAGTACGATCTTGAGCACGACCGCTCCGGCAAAGATCGCAACAGAGATCTTGGTGAAGATGTAGGCGATCAGCGAGATGCTCGCGAGGTACGTGCGGCAGGCCCGGTTGTAGCGGAGCTCAAGGAACTCCGGCATCGTGTAGACATTCGAGCGGAGATAGAAAGGAACAAAAATCCACCCCAACATGAGAACCATGAGCGAGGCCATCCATTCGAAATGCCCGACTGCCATTCCTGAGGCCGCGCCGGTTCCCGCAAGCCCGATGAAATGCTCGCTGCCGATGTTCGACGAGAAAAGGGACGCGCCAATTGCCCACCAGGCGACATCTCGCCCAGCGAGGAAGTAGTCAGCGGAACTGCGCCCTCTTCGGGTATGGTAAAAACCGATCGCGAAGACAATCGCGAAATAGGCAGCAAGTACCGCGTAGTCGATCGCGACGAGTCGCATGGCAACACCTGGGGGAAAAGGGTTAGGATCTGGTGAGTTCTTTCTACACTCAGTAATCAGCGCGCGTGATTGCACCTTCCGATGCCGATGAGACGAGTGCGGCGTACTTGTGAAAGACGCCGACCTTGTAGTTTGCTTCCGGACGCTTCCAGGATGCGAGTCGCCCCTTGATTTGATCCTCGGTCAGATCGACGTCGAGTCTCCGATTCTCAATGTCAAACGTAATCATGTCTCCGTCGCGGATGGCGGCGATCGGCCCACCGACGGCTGCTTCAGGAGCGACGTGTCCGGCCATGAGTCCGCGCGTCGCCCCGCTAAAACGTCCATCGGTCAGCAGCGCCACCTCCTCGCCCATGCCTTCGCCAACGATCGCCGCGGTGACCCCAAGCATCTCGCGCATACCGGGTCCGCCCTTTGGTCCTTCGTAGCGGATGACAATGACGTCGCCCGATTTGATGGCCTTGCTCGTGACTGCCTGCATCGCGTCTTCTTCGCGCTCAAAGACTCTCGCCGGACCTCGATGGAATGGTCTTTCGTGGCCGGCCACCTTGATGACACAGCCCTCGGGGGCAAGGTTGCCCCGGAGGATGACCAGCCCGCCGGTTGACTTGAGCGGTTGTGAAGTTGAGACAACCACATCCTGTCCAGGCGTTTCATCAGCGAGCGCGGCTTCTTCGCCAAGGGTCAGTCCGCTGACGGTCTTCTGGGTGCCATCGATTAAGCCCGCTTCAACGAGACGCCGCGCGACGAGGCCGATCCCGCCTGCTCGACCAAGATCGATCGCGGTGTAGCGCCCACCTGGTTTGAGATCGGCGATCAGCGGCGTTCGACTGCTGATCGCATCAAAGTCATCGATCGTCAGCGGAATGCCCGCTTCGCGCGCCATGGCCAGCAGATGCAGCACAGCATTCGTTGAGCCTCCGGTAGCGGCCACCCCGGCGATCGCATTTTCAAATGCCGCGCGAGTCAGAATATCACTCGGTCGCGTTCCTCTCCTCAGCAGATCGACAATCGCCTGGCCGGTTTCAAAGGCAACCCTCTCTTTGCGCTCTTCAACCGCCGAAACGCTGCCAGTGCCCAGAGCTGCAAGACCTATCAGCTCCATGACCATTGCCATGGTATTGGCTGTGTATTGCCCTCCGCAGGCGCCGGCACCGGGACAAGCGACATTCTCGATCTCGAGCAGGTCGGCGCTCGAGATGCGCCCGGCCGAGTGCTGACCGACAGCCTCGAAGACATCCTGAATGGTCACATCGCGGCCGCGGAACCTGCCCGGCGCAATCGACCCGCAGTAGAATACCATTCCGGGTATGTTGAGGCGGATGAGCCCCATCGCCGCACCCGGTATCGTCTTATCACAGCCCACGATGACGACCATCGCGTCAAAAAGATAACCCCGGCCAACGAGCTCTATCGAATCGGCAATCAGCTCGCGACTGACGAGGGACGCCTTCATTCCCTCAGTGCCCATGGTCACGCCATCGCTGATCGAAATGGTATTGAACTCCATCGGGGTCGCGCCGGCAGCCCGAATCCCCTCCTTCACCTTGACCGCAAGATCGCGATGATTGAAGTTGCACGGCATCGTCTCGATCCACATGTGCGCGACACCGATGATCGGCTTAGCCAGATCCTCATCAGTGAAGCCGATCCCCTTGAGCATCGCGCGAGCAGGTGCGCGATCGCGACCGTTTGTGATGATGTGACTCAGGTGCTTCGGATTGAAGGTCATTTCCTTACCAAACTCCTCTCTCTTGAGCATGATCGGGATCTTCGCATCTGCCTGCTCCTCTCCAGATGGAACCCGTCGCACGCAGCCGTTGTACCGCGTGGGTGCCTTCGTGGTTTCGATATCCCTTCGACACCTTAAGAGTTCGCAAGAGGCTTGCCATTGGTCTGCAAACCGAACTCGATGCTCTCGATGATTGCCTGCCAGGTGGCGGCGATGATGTTCTCGCCAACGCCAACCGTGTTCCACGAGCGTGAGCCGTCGCTTGTCTCAACATGGACGCGCGTTTTCGCTGCCGTCGCGTGTTCGCCATCGAGGATCCTCACTTTGAAGTCGATCAGATGGAACATCGCGATCAGTGGATAATGAGGCAGGAGCGCCTTGCGAAGAGCCTGGTCGAGCGCATGAGCCGGACCCACACCGAGACTCGCCGTGTGCACCTCGTCGGTACCGATCCTCAGTCTGACGACCGCCTCGGGCTCTCCATTCGAGCCAATCCAGACGCGATACTCGATCGGCTCGAAGAACTTCTGACGCTTTCCGAGAGCATCGAGAGCGCGCAAATGGAATGACGCATCGGCATCTTCAAACTGATATCCTTCGTGTTCGAGCTTTTTCAACTCAGCGAGCAGCCTGCGAGCTGCGGCCGGATCATTGACGAAGTCTTCGCCAAGGTGCTGAGCCTTGAAATAGACATTGCTGACACCGGACTGGTCGCTGACGAGGACCCGAGTCTCGTTGCCGACAGCCTCGGGAGTGATGTGCTCGTAAGTCTCCCTGGCTTTCATGACAGCCGAGACGTGAACACCGCCCTTGTGCGCAAAAGCGCTGCGCCCGACGAAGGCAGCTCGATCATTTGGCACCAGATTGGCGACTTCGTTGATGTAGCGGCTGGTATGCGTCAACAACTTGAGCCGTCCTTCGGGAAGGCAGGTGCGCTGCATCTTCAGCTCGAGGTTCGGAATGATCGAACAGAGGTTGGCATTGCCGCAGCGTTCACCGTAACCATTGACGGTGCCCTGAACATGCGTCGCGCCGGCTTCAACCGCAGCAAGCGTATTCGCGACTGCGAGCTCGCTGTCGTTATGCGCGTGGATGCCAATCCGCGCGTGTGGAAACCGGCCGTGAACAAGGGTCACGACCTCCGTCACATACTCCGGCAGACTGCCACCGTTCGTATCACAGAGAATGATCGTCTCCGCCCCCGCTCGGATAGCGACATTGAGAGTATCGAGTGCGTATTCCGAGTTGGCGCGGAAGCCATCGAAGAAGTGCTCCGCATCATAGAGGATGCGCCGGCCGTTGGCCTTGAGGTGGCTTAGTGTGTCGGCGATCATGCGAAGATTCTCTTCGAGAGTTGTTTTCAGCGCGACGTCGACATGAAAATCCCACGACTTCCCGAAAATGGTCACGACAGGCGTTTCCGCTGCGAGCAACCCCTGGACGATTGTGTCATCGGCTGCCATCGCATTCGGTCTTCGAGTGCTTCCAAATGCGGCAAGCTTCGCCGTCTTGAACTCGAGCGAGCGGGCGCGTTCGAAGAAATCCACATCCTTCGGATTGGCGCCGGGCCAGCCGCCTTCGATAAAAGCAACGCCGAGTTCGTCCAGACACCGCGCAATCTTGAGCTTGTCCGCAACCGAATATGCGAGGCCTTCTCCCTGTGCGCCATCGCGTAGAGTCGTATCGTAGATTTCTACAAACATAAGTATCAGCCGGAGCGAAGAATAACTGCTAGTTCTTCGCCTTATCAACGAGCTTGTTGGCTGAGAGCCACGGCATGAGACCGCGCAGCCTGCTGCCCACCTCTTCGATTTCGTGTTTTTTCCCCGACTCTGCGAGACGGTTGAAGTTCGGCTTGCCGGATTCGGCCTCGGCCATCCATTCATCAGCGAACTGCCCTGACTGAATCTCGGCGAGGATCTTCTTCATCGACTTTCGCACTTCCTCACCGATGATTCGATTCCCTCGAGTCAGATCACCATACTCGGCTGTGTTCGAAATCGAATAACGCATGTTTGTAATGCCACCCTCGTAAAGCAGATCAACGATCAGCTTCATTTCGTGAAGGCATTCGAAGTAAGCCATTTCTGGAGCGTAGCCGGCTTCGACCAGTGTCTCGAAACCAGCCTGAATGAGAGCGGTCAAACCGCCACAAAGCACGGCCTGCTCGCCAAAGAGGTCCGTCTCGGTCTCTTCTTTGAAGGTCGTCTCAATGACGCCTGCACGAGCCCCGCCAATTGCTCGCGCGTATGCGAGCGCCACCTGCTTCGTGTCGCCGGTAGGATCCTGTGAGACTGCGATCAGACAGGGAACGCCGGCGCCGCGCTCGTACTCGCGTCGAACGAGATGGCCCGGCCCCTTCGGCGCGACCATGAAGACGTTGACACCAGCCGGGGGAACGATCTTCTTGAAGTGAATCGAGAAGCCATGCGCCACAGCCAGATACTTCCCAGGTGTCAGGTGTGGCTCGATCTCGCGTTTGTAGATTCCAGGAGTCAGCTCATCCGGCGTCAGCATCATGATGATGTCCGCACGCTCGGCCGCGTCAGCGACCGGCAACACCTCGAGCCCGTTGGCCTGTGCCTTCGCCACGGAAAGGCTATCGGGTTTAAGGCCGACGATGACATCGCAGCCGCTGTCCTTGAGATTGTTCGAATGGCCGAACCCCTGCGATCCGTATCCGATGACCGCGATTCGCTTGCCGGCGAGAAAGCTCGGGTCGGCGTCATTGTCGTAGTAAATTTTCATCAGTTCGCTCCTCGAGGAAAGATGTCAATGCGTGTTTCGGAGTGGTGCTCGAAATACCGAGGCTTTCATCAAAGAGCCTCGCTTCTAGACCTTTTCATTCAGTGTCAACTGCGAGAAGGTCTCTTCATTACCTTTCAATTGTTGCGCGCGGGTTGCTGCGACACGCGTGATCGCGACTGTCCCGGTGCGCACCATCTCACGGATCCCGATCGGTTTCAGTAGATCGATGAACGCCCTCACTTTGTCGGCGCTCCCGGTCATCTCGACGATGAACGCGTCGGTTGAGACATCGACGATCTTCGCGCGAAAGACACTGACGAGATTGAGAACCTCCTGTCGGTGCGGTCCCATCGCGGCGTTGACCGTCAACATGACCATCTCCCGTTCGACGTGAGAGCGTTCGGTGAGGTCGGTCACTTTAATGACCTTGATCAGCTTTCTTAGCTGCTTGATGATCTGCTCAATGATCTGATCATTGCCGTGAGTTGTCAGCGTCATGCGCGAAATACCCTCCTCAAGAGTCGCGCCGACGCAGAGTGTGTCGATCGAGTAGCCGCGCGCGCTGAACAGCCCGGCGACGCGCGGCAACATCCCGTATTCATCTTCGACCAGCAGTGAAATTGTATGTCGCATAGTGGTTCCCAAACTCGGTCGCCGGCAATCGGCGCTCTGGATCGCCTCGACACCGTCCGGTTATGAGAGAATCATCTCCTTCAGCGCGCCACCAGCGGGGACGATCGGAAAGACATTCTCCTCGCGCTTGACGCGGATATCCATGAGCACCGGACCTGGCGTCTTGAGAGCCTCCTCGATAACCCCGCGAACCTCTGTCGGTCGCGTTGCCCGGAAAGCGGGAATCTCATATGCCTCGGCGAGTTTGACGAAGTCGGGTGCGACCTGCAGATCACTGTGAGAGTAGTTGCGCCCGTAGAACTGTTCCTGCCACTGGCGAACCATTCCAAGGAAGCCGTTATTGATGATCAGTATCTTGACCGGGATATTGTATTCACGGACTGTTGCCAGTTCGTTGAAGCTCATCTGAAAGCCACCATCTCCAACGACCGCGACCACCAAATCGTTCGGCCTTGCCACAGCCGCGCCGATCGCTGCCGGAAAGCCATAGCCCATCGCCCCAAGCCCGCCGGAGTTGAGCCATTGGCGGGGGCGCTCGAAGCCGTAGAGCTGCGCCGTCCACATTTGATGCTGCCCAACGTCTGCTGAAACGATCGCGTTGCCGCCGGTAATCGAATGGAGCTCTTCAATGACACGCTGCGGTTTGATGACGTCATCCTCGTCATGGCAGAAGAACGGATGCTCGCGCTTCCACGATGCGATCTGGTCGAGCCATGGCTGGCGATCGGTGACATGAGCTCCCGCCTCGAGCTGTCGGCCGGCTTCCGTGAGCATTTGGCGGACGACAACCCGTGCGTCGCCGACAAGCGGGATGTCTGCCTTGATATTCTTCCCAATGCACGAGGGGTCGATGTCGACATGAATGATCTTTGCCCCGCGAGCGAATTGATCGAGCTTGCCCGTCACCCGGTCATCAAACCGCGCTCCGATCGAGATCAGAAGATCAGAGTTATCAACCGCCATATTCGTCCAATAGCCACCGTGCATTCCCAGCATGCCAAGGCTCAATGGATGGCTTGCCGGAAAGGCGCCGAGGCCCATGAGCGTGCAGGTCGTCGGGAGATTGAGCTTTTCAGCCAATTTCCGGACCTCTTCGTGGGCCCCGCCGGCGATCGCCCCGCCGCCAACGTAGAGTACCGGTCGCCTTGCCTTGATCATCGCGTCAACAGCGCGCTTCACCTGTCCAGAATGGCCCTGCAGTGTCGGCTTGTAGCTGCGCATTGTGATGCTTTCAGGGTAGGAGAACTCGGTTTCCTGCGCGGTCATGTCCTTTGGCATATCAACGAGAACCGGGCCGGGCCGGCCACTGCTGGCAACGTGAAATGCTTCCTTAATTGTTGGCGCGAGGTCCTCGACTCGCTTCACCAGATAGTTGTGTTTTGTGCACGAGCGCGTGATACCAGTCAGATCCGCCTCCTGGAACGCGTCATTGCCGATGAGGTGAGTTGGCACCTGCCCCGTAAAGACGACAACCGGAATCGAATCCATGAAGGCGTTTGCGATCCCCGTCACGGCATTGGTTCCGCCTGGACCAGAAG
>JANNRD010000535.1:0-3190 GCA_031401095.1 Acidobacteriota bacterium | reverse complement strand
CCAGCATCGTCACCATCAGATCAGCATCGGCATCGTTGAATGGCATGGGTGGTCTGATTTTGATGACATTGTCAAAAGGGCCATCTATTCCGAGCAGAATACCGTGCTCGCGCATTCGATTCGATACCTGCGACGCCTCTCTGTCCGCGGGTTCCAGCGAATCACGATCTCTCACCAATTCGATTCCGAGAAACAAACCTGACCCGCGTACATCGCCAACGAGCGCGAAGCGATCTGTCAAAGATCGCAGCCCGGCCAGCATTCGCTCACCCACGCGTAAGGCGTGTTCCTGGAGCTGCTCTTCGAGCACAATCTCAAGCACCGTTTTGCCAATCACGCACGAGACAGTGCTGCCACCGAAAGTGCTGAAAAATTCCATGCCATTGTCAAAAGCGTCTGCAATCTCAGGTGTCGTGACGACGGCTCCAAGCGGATGGCCATTGCCGATTGGTTTACCGAGGACGACGATGTCGGGCGTCACATCCTGTTGCTCAAAGCCATAAAAATGAGTGCCGATACGACCGTAGGCCGTTTGCACTTCATCGGCGATACATACCCCCCCCGCCTTACGCACGGCCTGATACACGGAGCTCAGATACCCCGGTGGAAGGACAATCTGCCCGCCCACACTCGGCAGCGATTCCGCGATATAACCGGCCAGGCCGCGCCCAGCCGCGTGCAAACGTTCGATGATTTGCACAACTTTTGCGGCATATTTCGCGCCCGCCAGCGGATCAGAACGTTTGTAAACGCCACGATAGACATCGGGAAGGGGAGCCGTATGCACCCAATCGGGCGCGCCCAATCCACCCGGTCCGGCATGTTTGTAAGGGCTCATGTCAATCAGCGCGTTCGTGTGACCGTGATAGGCAGCTTCGAGCACGATCAGATCACGCTGTCTGGTATACGTGCGTGCCAATCGCAGTGCCAGCTCATTGGCTTCGCTGGCGGAGTTCAGGAAGTAACAGACGCTCAGACTGGACGGCAACGTCGCGCATAGCCTGTCGGCAAACTCGTTGATTGCGTCATGCAAATATCGTGTGTTGGTGTTGAGGAGCCCGTTTTGCTCGTGCGCGGCCGCGACGACACGTGGATGGCAATGACCGACGTGCGGGACGTTGTTGTACGCGTCCAGGTAACAACGCCCTTCGTCATCGTAAAGATGCTGCATCCAGCCGCGGACGATTTTCAAGGGTTCGCGATATCCGATACTCAGATTACGACCGAGGCGGCGGCGGCGCGTCGTGAGAGTTTCGGCCTTGCTCGGAAGACGCGCAGGAAAACGAGCGAATGGAATGCCGAGCAACAAGTTGGGATCAGGCGACAGGCTTCGCCAGACGTCGCGCTGGCTGGCGCGACAGACTCCGGGAAAGTTGGTCCCGGCATCCAGCAGGTCGGTTATCAATTGAAAATGCAGATGCGGTGTCCAGCCGCCGTTCACCTCTGGCGTACCAATCGCGGCAATTCGCTCGCCCCTGGCAATTGCTTTCCCGACCTGCAAATAATCGAGTGAGGCACGGTTGAGGTGCCCGTACAAAGTGAAAAATGCGTCTCCGTCACTGGTCACATGGCGCAGAATAATGACCGGACCATAGTCAAGCGACGCGGCATTCTCGGCAAAAGCATGCACAGTGCCTGCCAGCGGCGCATGAATCGCGGTTCCCGCTTCGGCAAACAAATCAATCCCCAGATGAACCGTGCGATTTTCAGTTATGATTTCGTCAGTGGCAAAGAGTGGCGAGGTGTAAAGCAGGCGCGCTTCGTCATATCGTCCGATGCCTACCCTGGCGCCTGCAGCCGCCATCGCACCAAACAATCGCTCGGTCAGGTGCGGTTCGGTATTGTCATTCGCATCTCCGCTAATCAGCGGACTATCGATGCTGAGATCGAAAATGTGACAGGCTTCCGTCCACGCGCGAGGATCGAGCACCGACGCAAACGAATCGCTCTGCCCCTCCAGCCATTTGGTAATCGCCTCATTGCGGGGGGCCGGAGTCAATCCGGCGGCGTGACGAAATACGGCTTCGGCAAAACGCGGATGTATCCGGGCGAGCTTCGGAAGCGTCTGGCGAATCGATTGCTGGCTGATGGCGAGATATTCGTCATTGGGCCGCTGTTTCATCTGCTGCGTGGCAATGCAAACACTTTGACATAAACGCAAACAAACTAATCGAAACAGGCTCGCCAGTTCATCGCTGGTTAAGGGATGTTCCGCGACATAGCCTTTGATAATCTCCGCAGCGATCGCCAGTGGATCGGCTTTACCGAGGATCGCATAGGCAATCGCGATGGCTAGATCGGCGACGACGTAGCTGTAGATGAGATCGCCGAAATCGATCAACCCCGTGACGCGTTGTGAGGTCGGATCAACGATGACATTGTAATCATTCGCATCGTTGTGGATGACTCCGCGCCGAAGTAAGGGCAATAAGGGAGCGACTTCACGGACAAAATCAGCTTTGCATTTTCCGATTAGACCGCGCAGTTCAATATCAGGAATAGAGGCTTCCCCCGCGTCAACAACCAGCAAACCCTTTGCCAAATCCCAATGAAGGTCGCGGTGCAGTGCGGGGTGGTCGAAGCCCGTCAACGCGCGGTCAAGTCGTCCCAGGCACTGTCCCAAACTGCGCATCAGTTCTGGCGAGTGGTATTTGAGATCGCCAAGCGCGACGCCGGGCAACCACGTCACCAACCGCACCAGATGTTTCGCCCCCGACGGAGCTGGCAACTCATTAAGAATTGCCCCCGACCGGGCGGGAATATTCCGTGGGCAAAGAGTGCCCTGCGCTGTCAGTCTTTCCAGCACCTGTTGCTGTGCTTCGAGTAGCGCACGATCCTCGAGCGCATTGGCGATCTTGAAAACGAACTTTTGACCGGTAGCCGCTGTCAGCAGAAAGTTCTGATCGCGCTCACTCGGCAGTCTCTCCGCGACAACCTGCAGACCGTACAGTGATTCAGCCAACCCAATCACTGTTTCGGATTCAAAGCGCGGTGTCTGTTCCATCAGATTCATGACAATTCTTACCCTGGACCAACTCGATTCAACTAATCTAATACTCCAGGACAATCAACCCAAGGTGGCGTTACTCTACCGAAACGCTTTCACCACGACAAGATCGCTCTCCCCAGGAAAGAGGAATGAACCACAGAGACACCGAGACACAGAGAAAGCACAGAGAAGAAATAGGAA
>JANNRD010000534.1:0-1889 GCA_031401095.1 Acidobacteriota bacterium | reverse complement strand
AAATCGGCGAGGACGCCAATAATCTCGCTCGCCGGCATACAGCAGCTGGCAGAATGGATTCACGCTCGACAAGAACCGGTCCAAGGAGGCGACCCATGCCAAGAGAAATTGCAGTTATCGCTCCCCCCCGCGCCAAGTTCTCTGCGGGACCGTAAGTCTCGACCAGTTGTGGAATCTGCTGACGGATCCCCAGCGGCAACGAACGCTGGTGGTACTCAGCGGCATCGTCGTGCGACAAGTCGGCGCACCTCTCGAAATGGAGGTGCCCGATGAACGCTCATAAATCAACGGTCGACGCCAATGTCCGCTCGCCCGCACCGCCTGTCACCACGGCGTTTGGTCCGCGAGCCACAGCGAAGATTCGGGACGTACATTTCAATCGACTGGCAATCGTATACGTGCGACAGTCGTCACCCCAGCAAGTGCTTGAGAATCGTGAATCGCGCGAGCGGCAGTATGCGCTCGCCCAATTTGCTGAACGATTGGGTTGGCCTGAGGAGCGAGTCTTGGTCATTGATGAGGATCAAGGCATCAGTGGCAAGTCGGCGGAAAAACGTACGGGCTTCCAGCGGCTCCTGGCCGAGGTCAGCCTGAACCACGTGGGGATCGTGCTCGGATTGGAACTCAGTCGATTGTCCCGTAGCAACAAGGATTGGCATCAGCTGGTTGACGTCTGTAGCATTTTCAACACGCTCCTGTGCGATCAAGACGGAGTGTACGATTCCACCGACGGCAACGATCGGTTGTTGCTCGGAATGAAGGGTGCCATGAGTGAATTCGAACTGGTGACATTACGCAACCGTTTGGCGCGTGGTACTCGCAACAAGGCGGAGCGTGGCGAGTTGTTCGTGTCTGTGCCTCTCGGGTATTTGAAACAGTCCTCTGGCGAGGTGGTTCAGGAGCCCGACGAACAAGCGCGCGGAATGGTCCAATTGGTGTTCGACAAGTTCGTCGAATTGGGCTCGGCCTACGCTGTGTTCCGTTATTTGGCCGTGAACAATCTCCGCCTTGGGTTTCGGCGGCTTCGTGGCGAACGGATCGGCGAGTTGGAATGGCGTCCCGCTTCGGCAGCCAGAATTCTGGGCATTCTGCGGCATCCTGTCTACGCGGGGGCTTATGCGTACGGCTTGCATCGGGCGGGGAAGAAGGATCCTCTGACGGGTCGGACTGAAGGTGGTAAATGGTTTGTGCCTCCCGACGAATTGCCCGTGTTGATTCAGGGCCGGTTACCCGCCTACATTTCCTGGGATCAATTCTTGGCGAACCAAGAGCAGCTAAAGCAGAACGTCGCTCAGAAGGGAACTCGAGGCGCGCCGAGGCGGGGCGAGGCGCTGCTATCGGGACTCGTTGTGTGTGGCAAGTGCGGCTATCACATGAACACAAGGTATCCCGGAGATAAGAAGCCCTCATACCAATGCCACGAGTTTTACGTGCAGACCCTGGAGGAGTTGCCTGATCCATGCGGACGCATTGCAGCGGCAACGCTGGACGACTTGGTGGTGGGCGAGGTACTACGCGCCTTGGAACCCGCGGCGTTGGAATTAAGCCTGCGCGCGATCGAGAATGTGGAACAAGAACGCCAGCGTCTTCACAATCAGTGGCACCAAAGACTGGAACGCGCACGGCAGGAGGTGGCGCGAGCGGAACGGCAGTATCAGCTCGCCGAACATGAAAACCGGCTCGTCGTGCGCACGCTCGAAGTACGCTGGGAAGAAACCTTGAAACAACAGCGTAAGGAGGAGGAAGAGCATCATCGCTTCCTGGCGAAACTGCCGGCGACACTCAGCGATGCTGACCGAAGACGAATTGCTACGCTCTCCCAAAACGTCGCATCGCTTTGGCACGCCGAGGGCACGTCAGCGATGGATCGCAAGCAGATCATTCGGTGC
>JANNRD010000533.1:0-3636 GCA_031401095.1 Acidobacteriota bacterium | reverse complement strand
GATTCAGAGGCACAGTGCCAGCACGCCACGCAGCTAGACGCTCTTTATGCAAATAGGACATGAAATTGAGCCAAGAGAATGAATTAGGTATTCAATCGGAAGATTTCATAGCAATGCTTTCCAGAGGGTGTTCCGGATTGATCCCAATCGTTGGACCCTTCGTTGCTGAAGTTCTTGGAGCTGTAATTCCGAATCAAAGGGCAGATCGTTTTGTAAAGTTTCTCGTCGCTTTTGAGGAAAGAGTCAAAAAGCTAGAAATTGAGAATGCCGAAGTTCGTTCTAGATTTAATAGCCCAGAGTACCTTGATATCTTCGAAGATGGTGCTTCACAGGCAGTAAAAGCATTTTCTGGTGAACGACTTAAATACATTGCTTGTATCCTTTCTGATGGCTTGAAAGAAAAAGAATTGAACCACTTGAAGACAAAGAAGATGCTAATGCTACTTTCTCAGGTAACAGACCCCGAGATAATTCACCTTCAGTTCTATTATCTGGTTCGAGCAGGAACCACAGATGTTGAAAACGCGTTCTGGCGAAAACATCAAGCGTTATTAGAGCCTAAGGATAACTCTTTTGGCATGCCCGTCGAAAATTTTGAAGATTTTGAAATTCAGGAGTCCTATCTGAGCGACCTCGTGAACTTAAAGTTGCTAACGAAAGGGACTTCTGAGCCTCCATCTGTAACATTTCTCGGAAGTTTGTTCTTGAAATCGATTATGGGTTCCATAGAGGGCGCAGCAGATCATGATGTGAACGCCTCACATGGATCAGAACAGGGCATCTGAATTTTAGCGAGCGCGAACTTGAGTGCCACGGATAAGTTTCTTTCTGGTGCCTCCTCCTGGGCGGACTTCTTTAACAGGACATCCGCTCTGCCTGCAAGCGCATCGGGGCCTGCTCCGGACAAGGGCAAGGTCTTTGAGCGTCTTACGCAGCTTTATCTGAAGACCCACCCCGAGTACCAGACAAGACTGCGCAATGTCTGGCGGGTCAAGGACGAACTGCCTTCGGCTATCCGCTCGCGCATCGGCCTTCCCAGGACGGACGAAGGCATCGACCTCGTCGCCGAGACCTTCGACAGTGACCTCTGGGCGATCCAGTGCAAGTTTCGAACAGAAACCCGCCAGCCTCTGACGGTAACCGATCTTGCCACTTTCGCGAACCTCAGTTTCAACGTCTGCAAGAATATCTCTCTCGCCATCGCCGCCCACACCTGTGCCAAGCCCGTCCGCAAAGCCGCGCTCCTCCCCAGGACCACCGAGATCGGGCTGGACCGCTGGCTGGACCTCGGCGCCGAAGATTGGCGTCGGATTCAGGCAGCGACAGCCAAGGCCCCGCCACCCCCAAAACCGAGAGACCCCAGGCCTCACCAGCAGCGGGCCGTCGCCGACGCCAAAACGCACTTCCTCGCCGGGGACGCGAGCCGAGGGCGGCTCATCATGCCGTGCGGCACCGGCAAGAGCCTCACCGCCTTCTGGATCGCGGAGGCACTGAAGGCCCGCTCGATCCTCGTTGCCGTACCAAGCCTGTCCCTCATCAAGCAGAGCCTCACTGACTGGACACGCGAGTTCCTGGCGCATGGCGAGGTGCCGGACTGGCTGTGCGTCTGCAGCGACGAGAGCACCGGGCGGCTCGAACGAGACGAATTCGTCGGCGGCGTGTACGAGCTCGGCGTCGACGCCACGACGGACCTGAAGGTGATCGGAAAGTTTCTCGTACACAAGACCAGGAAACGAAAGATTGTCTTTGCTACTTACCAGAGCGGGGGGCGCCTCGCGGCCGCCGCCCGCGCAGTGGGGTTCGCTTTCGACCTCGGGATCATGGACGAAGCCCACCGCACCGTGGGCTCACCGGACAAGTCGTTCGGACACCTCCTGCACGACGAGAACATCCCTGTCGCCAAACGTCTCTTCATGACCGCCACTGAGCGTGTCGTCCGGGGCGCCGACGACACCGTGCTCTCAATGGACGATCCCGGCATGTACGGAGAGTGCTTTCACCAGCTCACATTCAAAGAGGCCATCAAGGCCGATCCGCCCATCATCTCCGACTACAAGATCCTGACGATCACGGTGAGCGACGAACGAGTTAAGCAGCTGATCGCGGAGAACCGCTACCTACACACCTCCGACGCCGAGTTGGGCGAACGAGAGGCGCAGGCGCTTGCGGCCGGCATTGCGCTTCAGCGGGCATTCCGGGAGGAAGCCATCCGCCACGCTATCTCCTTCCACCGCAGCATTCGCGCGGCCGAGGACTTCAAAACGCAGCAGGAGCACATCGAAGCGGGCGGACGAAAGAATATCCGCCCGGCCTGCTTCCACATCTCCAGCCGGAAGACGGCCGGGGAGCGGGCGAACCTTCTCCGTGAGTTCCGCGAGAGCCCCTCTGCGCTGATCACCAATGCACGGTGCCTGCAGGAAGGGGTGGACATCCCCACCGTCGACTGCGTCCTCTTCGCCGATCCCAAGCAGAGTGTCGTCGACATCGTCCAGGCAGCGGGGCGGGCGATGCGGCCGAGCCCAGGAAAGCGGTACGGCTACATTGTGGTGCCCATCATCGTGCCGGCCGGCCTGGACTTCGCAGAGTTTGCCGAAACCACGGAATTCAAGCAGGTAGCCCGCGTGATCACCGCGCTTTCGACCCAGGATGACCGGATCGCCGAGGAGTTCCGGGGCGTCACCGCGAAGGGCCGCCGCGGGGAACGCATCGTTGAGATCGCGGGCGATGTGCCTCTGACCATTCGGGTCGAGCTCGAGGCATTCCGCGAGCAGGTCCGCCTGAAGATTTGGGAGCGGGTCGGGCGGGTGAACTGGATGCCGTTCGAGAAGGCCCGCGACTTGGTCCAAAGCATCAGACTGAAGAACTTGAGGGAGTGGCAAACATACTGCGCGAGCAGTCGCCTCCCGGCTGACATACCGGCACACCCCGATCGAACCTACCGGGACCAAGGATGGGTGGGTATGGGAGACTGGTTGGGAACCGCGGCTGTCTCTACTCGCCTCAGGCAGTACAGATCTTTCACAAAGGCCCGAGCATTTGTTAACAGTTTGGAGTTGAAGAATCAAGCGGAGTGGTATGCATTCAGCAAGAGTGGTCACCTGCCGTCTGATATACCGGCGACCCCCTATCAGACCTATCGCGACCAAGGCTGGGCAGGAATGGGGGATTGGTTAGGAACTGGAGCAATTGCTTCACATCGGATGCAGTTCAGACCGTTTGGCAAGGCTCGTGCGTTTGTGCGGGGCTTGAAATTAAGGAGCATGAAGGGATGGCATGAATTCAGCAAGAGCGGTCAGCGGCCGTCCGACATACCCGGCAATCCAAAAAAGACCTACCGAGACCAGGGCTGGGCAGGAATGGGTGACTGGCTAGGAACCGGGGCTATCGCTGATCATCTCAGGCACTATCGATCCTTCACCGAGGCCCGAGCATTCGACCGTAACATAGGCCTCAAGAAACAATTTGAGTGGTATGCACATGCCAGGAGCGGCCGCTTGCCGCCTGACATACCGGCATGTCCAGACCGAAGTTACCGAGACCAGGGATGGGTAGGTATGGGTGATTGGCTGGGAACCGGGACCGTCGCACCTCGCTTCAAGCAGTTCAGACCTTTTGGGAAGGTTCGCGCATACACTC
>JANNRD010000532.1:0-3629 GCA_031401095.1 Acidobacteriota bacterium | reverse complement strand
TTGGAGACGGAATCGTCGCCCACATCACCTTCGCGCATCCGATTTGTCCGGCGTTGAGTGAAACGCTGGCGCAGGCCGGCGAAGCTCACGGTGGCATGAGGATCCATCGCGGTGGAACTTATTTGTGCATGGAGGGGCCCGCCTTTTCGACGCTCGCTGAGTCTCGTGTCTACCGCCAGTGGGGCATGGACGTCATCGGGATGACCAATCTTCAAGAAGCAAAACTGGCGCGCGAAGCAGAGATCTGTTACGCGACGCTCGCGCTGGTGACCGACTATGACTGCTGGCACGAAGGACACGATGCCGTCACCGTTGAGATGGTCATCGAGTATCTCAACAAGAACTCCACCAATGCTCAGGAGATCATTCGCCGCGCCGTTCAACAACTCGTCTCCACGCCACGGGAGTGTAAGTGTGGCTCTGCGCTCAAACACGCGGTTCTGACCCACCCGGACGCGATCTCGGCCGAAGCCAGGAAACGGCTCTCAGTTCTCATCGGAAAGTACTTCGGTGAATAACGATTGTGGGGTGAAGAACATGAAGTCAGGAATGATTCTAGTACTTATCGCGCTCGTCAGTGGCGCTGCGTCGCGCTGCATTGCCTTCGCCGAGCCTTCACTGCAGGGCGTTGGTCGCGGGCCAATCTCGCTGCCACGCGACCCCGAGCTCGAGCAACAGTCGAGGCATAGCCTCGAGGTGGCTCGCTACTACTTCTACAAACGAAAGCCCAGCAAGGATGACAAGGCGGGGCTCGAGCGGCTAAACAAAGCGGTTGAAGGCCGCCTGCAGGAAATTCTCGATCTCAACCCAACCTTCGGGAAGGCCGACGAGGTCTACTTTCTTCTCGGCGAGGTCTACCTGCGCGGAAGCAATTTCGAGGACGCGGCAAAGAGCTTCAATCGCGTGGTCAAGGAGTCCCCGGACAGCCAGTTCGCAGGGGATGCGAGGAAGCGATTGAGCGAGATCGAGGCGCAGGGAAAAGTCAGGAAAGAAGGCTGATGTCACTATTGGTCGTCGGATCAGTTGCACTTGACGCGATTCGGACACCGTTTGGCATGCGCGAACGCAGCCTTGGGGGCGCCGCGACTCATTTCTCGGTTGCCGCATCCTTCTTCACCGACGTCGGAGTCGTTGCCGTTGTCGGTGATGATTTTACCGATGCGGATACTTCCGTTTTTCACGACATGAAGATCGATACCGAGAATCTGCAGCGCATTCCAGGTGGCAAGACCTTCCGCTGGGTGGGCGAGTACGGTTTCGACCTCAATACGGCAAAGACGGTCGACACCGAACTCAATGTCTTTGCCGACTTTGCACCTCGCCTATCGCCCAAGGCGAAGCGATCACCGTTCCTGTTCCTCGCTAACATTCAGCCATCCCTTCAGCGCGAGGTTCGCGAGCAGGTCGACGCCAAGTTTGTCGCGATGGACACGATGAACTACTGGATCGAGCGGGCGCGGGAAGATCTGTTAAAGACGATCGCAGTTGTTGATGCGCTGATCATCAACGATGCGGAAGCGCGCGAACTTGCTGGCGAACCAAACCTCATCCGCGCGGCACGGAAGATACTTGACCTCGGACCACAAATGCTCGTCGTCAAACGAGGTGAATTCGGCGCGGCTTTCTTTACCCGCACTTCCTACTTTGCGACGACGGCATTCCCGCTGGAAGTGGTTTGTGATCCGACCGGCGCTGGCGATAGTTTTGCCGGAGGCTTCATGGGCTACCTTGCGCAGGCCGATCGGATTGACGATGAGACGCTGCGGCGGGCGATCATCTACGGGTCTGTCATGGCATCGTTCAATGTCGAAGAGTTCAGTTGCGACCGTTTGCGACGTCTAACCCCGGACGAGATTCGCTCGCGGTTCCTTGAGTTCAAGGCGTTCACGCACTTCGAGCCCTGATCAGTCGACATGCAATTCCAGAAGTTCCAGGCAGTCGGCAACGATTTTGTCATCGTCCGCGAAAGCGATCTCCCGAGTGGGGATTGCGATGTCTCACATCTCGCGCGACGCATCTGCGAAAGACATGAGGGCCCAGGAGCAGATGGCCTGGAAATTCTTCTGACTGATCGGCCCACGACCTCCGCTGACTTTGCGATCCGAATATTCAATGCCGATGGCGGAGAGACTCCAATCTCTGGAAACGGAACACGATGCGTCGCGGCCTATCTCTATTTCAACGATCTCTGGCAGTCACCCGTTGTCAGGATCAATACCGGGGCCGGGACGATTGCTTTAACGCTCAAGGAGCGTGCCGGGACGCGATTCCTCTTCGAGACGGAGATGGGTGAACCCCGGCTCTCAAGTGTTGAGATCCCGGTGCTTCTCGATGTTCCACGCGCCACTGTTGTTCGGGAGAAGCTTCAAATTGATGAGGACGAGGTCGAGTTCACGGCATGTTCGATGGGCAATCCCCATTGCAGCATTCTGGTCGATCAGTTCGAGACTGTTGATTGGCATGAACTTGGCTCAAAGATCGAGCACCATGCGGCGTTTCCCGAACGGACCAATGTCGAGTTTATCCGTGTCCTTGATCGTCGGCGTATCGAGGTCAGATTCTGGGAGCGAGGGGTCGGGCCAACCCTTTCCTCGGGTACGGGTTCCTGCGCTGCGGCGATTGCCTCCATTCTCAATGAAAAGACCGACCGACGCGTCGAGGTACTGACCCCAGGTGGCGAACTGGTTGTCGAGTGGCGCGAAGATGGTCGCGTCGTCCAAACTGGTGAAGTTGTGGCGGTCTATCGCGCGGAACTCATTCTGGATTCGGAAGGTGGTGCTTCCGCTGTCGCGTACAGCTGAGACACCTCATGAGAGGAGACCGGACGTGGATCGCAACGACGAGAGCGGATTTGCGAGGTTGGCATCCTTCGCGAACTCAACCGAGGCGGGATACGTCCTCGAGCTTCTGAGGAGCAACGGAATTCGGGCGCTACTCGAGGGAGCCAACTTTGGATCGCTCGAACCTCTGCTTATGCCTGGAGGATTCTCCGAGATTCAATTGCTCGTCGCCGAGCCGGACATCGAGCGCGCGACGGCTCTCTATGAGGCATTCTTCACCCGAGGCGATGCTATCGAAGCCGATAAAGACCCGCTTGGAGATTGATTGTGACTGACGCAATCGTCGTCCTGACGACAACAGCGCAACCAGATGAGGCTGCCCGACTGGCTCACCTTCTGGTTGAACGCCATCTCGCGGCGTGCGTTCAGATCGTCGCCGCCATGAGTTCGATCTACCGCTGGCAAACGGGAGTAAAATCGGCAACGGAGAGTCTACTGCTGGTCAAAACAACCCGTCCCGCGTACCCAATGGTTGAAGAGGCAATCACGGAATTCCACCGACAGACCGGGGGATACGAAACCCCCGAGATACTCGCGTTGCCAATCGAGGGCGGCTCATCCGAATACCTGTCCTGGTTGAGCAGTTCAGTTTCGGTGAGGTCGCGAGAGACTGGCGACGACGATCCAGCGTGACGACCGACCGGCGGGGGGTGTGCGACATGAAAGTTAGCGAATAGACAGAACTTCTTCTTTGTGGCATAGTTCTGAGCGTATAGATACGCTCAGAGAGGAGACTTGCCATGTCTGATTCGCTCGTTATCTTGGAGGCTCGACGGTCGGAGATCCTGG
>JANNRD010000531.1:0-9052 GCA_031401095.1 Acidobacteriota bacterium | reverse complement strand
CTCTGTGCCTCTGTGGTTCATGACCCGGGATGGATGACCCGTGGCTGTTGTTCTTCTTCATCAAAACCCGTCGCAATAGGAGTAAGCCGCGATCACAGCCAACTCGCCCTCTTTCCCCGGCTTCGAGTTGCCGTGCTCCATACCTACGACGCCCGAGAACCCTTTCGAATGGATGTGTCGAAAGATATTTCGATAATTCATCTCACCCGTGGTCGGCTCTTTTCTTCCCGGATTGTCACCGACTTGAAAGTAGGCAACTTCAGTCCAGGCGAGGTCGATGTTCGGAATGATGTTACCCTCGGTGATCTGCTGGTGGTACATATCGAAGAGTACTTTGCAGGACGGGCTGTTGACGCCCCGGCAAATAAGAAAGCCCTGGGATACTTTCGAGAGAAACAGCCCCGGATGATCCCGCCGGTGATTGAGCGGTTCGATGACCATGACCAATCCCGCCTTCTCACAGATCTCTGCACACCGTCTTAGATTGTCGATGACATTGGCGGTCTGATAGTCCCATTCCAATCGTTGATCGTAGCAACCCGGGACCACCGTACACCACTTGGCATTGACCCTCTTGCTGACCTCTACGGCCAACCGAATGTCGGCGAGAAACCTTTCCTGAATGTCCGGCTTGTTGAGCGCGAAGGTTGGGTTCTTGAAGTCTTTGTTAGCGACGAAGACGCCCATCTCCATGCCGAGCTTCGCGAGCGTCTGCCCGATCCGTTCCTGATCTGGAACCGGTCTCGCGGCGAGGTCATTGTCCTCGAGCGCCGTGAAGCCCTGATCCGACATGAATTTCAACTGGTCAACCAGATCGTCTCCGGCGTGATTCTTGAACATGCCGAAATGCGGGGCATACTTCAACCTGAACTTCTTTGGCTGCGGCCCGGACTCCGCCTCGGCCAGCTGTCCGGTGGCAGCGACGGTGCCCGCTACTAGACCCGATGCGATGAAATCACGGCGTTTCATGACTGAAGTCTCCTTTGAACTGGAATGGTGTCTCGCTTACCGGGGAGAAAGAAACCGGTCAGAGAGTGTTGTCCTCCCTGACCGGTCAAGACTATCGCAAACATCCTCCGCGCGAAAGGACTAGATCGGAGGAAAGACCGGAATGCGAATCGTTTCCGAGGTCGCAAAGGTCAGTTTATGCAGGTTGCGTCCCTGGTTGTACGCGCCATTTGAGCTGGCGACATTAGCATTGTAGTTAATAATCGCACCCATCAATCCGACGTCAACCGGGGAGAACAATTTCAACCAGCCAGTCGTGCCGGGTCCGATATGAGTCGAGAACCGCGGAACGGTGTTCGGGAAGGAATCACTCAACATCCGGACCAACTGGCAACCGGCCGGTGGATGACTCCAACTTGCGGACGTCTCCTGGTTGTCGAAGAGCTGCCCAAACAAGCTCGGAATCGTGTAAGCGCTTGTCAGGAAGTCTCCTCCAAATCGGTTGATGATGAGAAGGCCTCGATTACCGCTCGCGTAATCCAGAACGCTCGATGCCGCGAGCACGCGCGGAACGCGCTCGTAGTTCCCTAACGAGCCATCGAAGACGAGGTCTGTCGAGACTGACGTACCATCACACGAGGGGCCCGTCCTTTGAGCAGGAATGCTCGCAAGCGATTCGGCAGCAAGGTTTGCCTGGTGGCCGTCAGTCGTCTTGATAAACGCATCCCCAATCAGGTAATTGAAGGTTATCGGGCAGCCCAGGACATCATCAACAGCGACACCTACGAGGTAGCCTGTGGTTCCCGGATCCTGATCCGAGAGGAGGAACGACATGGTCTGGTTCGCAGTCAGACAGATAAATCTGTCTGAGATACCGCAGGTGCCCCCGTCGACAAAGAACAGATGAACGAAGACAAACTGCGACGGGTTTGTATTCGTCATGTTGATCCGTGTGTTCTGGAGGTTCGGGGTCGATGGGCTCGACGTGTAGTAGTTATAGAAGAGCACCGACCCTGGCTTCTGGTCGTTGAGCGTACCAGTCGGGAATGGATCACCAGGTCCGACTGGCGTGTCCGGATTGCCGGGGATGAGCAGGCACGCTGTCGCCTGGGCATGGTTGTTGCTCAGATTCGGATCGGGTTCATTGCCCGTCACCGCCGCCTGGTTGGTAAAGGTATTGCTCGGAGGGTTCTGCGGAACGGTCTCGACGATCGTGATCGTCGCGCTGAGACCGACTCCAAGCGATCCCAGGTTGCAGGTCATCGGATCAAGCGCGTTGCACGTTCCCTGCGAAGGAGTGACCGACCCGACGATCAGTCCGCCCGGAAGATCATCGGTGACGACCACACCGGTTGCCACAGCCGGGCCATTGTTGGTGACGGTGACGATATAGGTCACGTTCGAGCCAGGCTCGACGCACTTCTGAGCCACGCGTTTCGTGATCGAGAGGTCCGCATCAAAGACCGGATCGGCAAAGCCAAAGTCGAGCGTATGGTCATTGGCTCCAAGGACCGGGACCGATGCCGCGACCACTGCATTGCCACCAACAGCGGTGCTGTCAGAATCGTGAAGGTCCGTGCCGGCATTCGCAAGCGTCAATAGCTTGCCGCCAAGCGCCCCATCAGCAAGCGAAACGCGAAGCTCGTAAGCGACTCCCGGCAGTATTCCACCCGCCACATTCGACCCATTGAAATAATACTGGCCTGCCGCATTGGTGACGGTCGTCGCAAGCAGGGTTACTCCCTGATAGAGGCTCACTGTCACCCCTGGAATCGGCGGTTCATTCGGATCCTGAATGCCATTCTTGTTGAGATCGTACCAGACGAAGTTGCCGATCTCCGACACGGGAGGGTCGACAAGAGCCGCAATGTCACCCAGACCATTCGCCTTTCCAAAGAAGACGACGAGGGTCAGGTCGTCATTGATGACGCGGAAGCTCTTTGAAGTGCCACCAGTCGCATTGGTAAACCAACGAATACCAGCATCAAAAATCGTGTCGTCGTTAGACGTGGGAACATACGGGACCGGATGAATGACCCCGGCAACGGATTCCGGGAAGCCCGGAACTTGAAGCTGTCCGCCGTCGGTGCTTTCATCATTGTAGATCGGCGAGTCGTCCTTGAAATAATATTCGCCGTTACCGGGGCCCTCTCCATTGTTCTGTGGACCAGTGCCAAGCCCGCCGCAACGACCGTTACTCTCGAGCGACCAACCAGCCCCGGGGTTGCCGCAGGCGCGAAGGATATCCCCGGCACCGACACCGAAGTAAAGACTCGTCAGAGGTCGACCCGGATTGTCCGGCGACGCCAGCCCAGTCTGATCGCCAAGACGATCCCGGATACCGAGCACCAGATTGCCTCGATCAAAGTCGATCGCGGTCAGCCATGGTTGCGGGAAGACAACGCGTCTGATGAACGGTGAGATGGGCAGCTCTGCCATGTTCTTGTAGATGGGGGTCCAGGCCCTCCAGAGACCGGAGTTGCAAACTGGAAGCTGCGCAGAATCCGCACAGGTGCGTGGATAGTTGAGCGGGAACTGGACCACGGGCGCTCCAGCAAACCCGAGAGTCACCGGATTGACGGTATAGACGTAAGCCATCATCTGCGCCGGATTGCCATCAACGGTTCCGCCCGCAGTCGTACTCTCCGCGGTGCAGGTCAAACCAACATAGACCTGACCGCGGTAATATTGGAGCGCAAACGGTCGGACGTCATCCGCTGAGGGACAGCCCGGAGGATTCAGCGGAACCGCCGAGGTCCTGATGTTGCCCGCCGTCGGAACGACTCCGAGTGGAATCTCGTAGAGGGTTCGGTTCGCAAGATTGACGACGTAGAGCTTTGTCCCATCGTCTGAAATTGCGAGTCCGCCCAGTCCGACTTTGCCCACCGCGTTCCAGCTGACGTTGCCGTTGTCATAAGCATCGACGAAATTGTGCGGGTTTGCGCCTGCCGTGCCGGCGCCAAAGATCGCGTTGAGATCGGCGTAGAGTGTCACCGTCTGCGTCAACGGGTCGATCCGGTAGATCGCGCCGGTGCCCCCGGGTCCAATCCCGGTGTAGCGCTTCATGAAAGCCCCGGCATAAATTCGCCTCTCAAACCGCGACCACGCCAGTCCCCACGTTGCGCCAACCTGTTCATGGCGCGCAACCGTTGTCAAACCAGGCAGATCGAAATCCGACGTTGGCGTATTGGGGTCAACGCTCGCGCTTCCTGCAGTGTAAGGGAATCCAACGATGGCCGCCGCGGCGGTTGTCGCCGCTCCTTTGACGTATCGAGGAACCGCCAGGTTTGGATTGCTCTGGCTGAAATCTGCCGGATGCACCAGCCCGAGATTGACTCCCGTACTTCCGCCATCCGGAACCACCTGGACACTCGTCCCCGAGTTTGCCCCGAATTTTGTCGAGAAATACTCCGCCGGTATACCGGTAAACTCAACCCGGTAGGGACCCGTCGATCCAACGGTGTTGATCGAGTAGTCGCCACTGCCGGCGGTGACCGCACTACCTGCCACGGCGCCTGCCGGGGTGTAGGCCGTCACCGTCACCCCGCCGACACCATTATCAATCGCGGTCCCAATATTCCCGATACCGTTATTCGGTAATTGGGCCGAGGTATCTCGAACACCGTTCCCATTGTAGTCTTGAAAGACCGTCCCGGTGATCGAGCCCGTCGCGGCTGCACCGCGCGAGCGAACGGTCATCAGTGCGAAGCCAGACGCCACCACCGCCACGATCATGGTCACTCGCAACCACGTCGCTGGCCGGGACATCTGCAGGTGAGGTCGCGAATTTGAATGAGCTTCAATTCCAGTTTGTTTCTTTGGAAGCAACATGGTTCTCTCCTCGGAGCGCTGGCGGTCGCGATCAGATCGCGCGATCGCTAAACAAGGTGTTTCGTGTCGTCAGACAAAGTTCCCGCAAGTCTCTCGCCCGCACTAAAAAAAGGACGTTTGGAATGCTGCACCGACCGTTCGGGCGAGGCGTTCTTTCCGACGTTCTTTCCGACGTTCTTTCCGACAAACAAGTCGACGTATTGGTTCTCCAGAGCCATAGCCAGGGTACTTCAAGTTCGGCCGACTCCTCTACTTCCACCAAATGCGGTACCTGCAAAAGCTCAAAAACGTCAAATGAGGCGAACTTCGGCAAGCGGCGCTAGTCTACGTGAAGACACTGAGACGGTCAACAGAAAAACTGAATATCCAGAAAGTTCCCTAGCGGATACATGCCCTCGCCGATCTCATTACCTGAGGATTCCCGGAACAAAGACAACATCCTCGCACAATCTGCTTATTACCCCAGTTCTCCCAGCAATACCACGCCCGTCGCCTGCTTCACGGCCAGGTCCCGGTCAGCCGATCCTGAGGACGATCTTTCCAAACTGGCCAGCCTCTTCCATCCGCTGATGCGCCTGCGACGCATGCTCAAAGTCAAAGACCTTATCCACCACCGGGTGAAGCCCTTTTTGCTCGTAGAGATCGAGCATCGCAAGAAACTCTGACCGGGTACCCATCGTTGACCCGAGGATGCTCAGTTGCTTCCAGAAGATGCGGCGGATCTCGAGCTTGCCCGCAGCCCCGGTTGTTGCGCCATAGCTCACCAGCCTGCCACCCAGCTTGAGAATCTCAAGTCCCTTCGAAAAGGTCTCTCCGCCAGTGCTGTCAATGACAACATCGGGTCCTCCCCCGGTGAGGGCGACCAGCTCCTTGCCCCACTCCGCGGATCGATAATTGACGCCGCCCTCAGCACCGAGCCCTTTCGCGCGTCCCAGCTTTTCATCGCTTCCCGAGGTGACAAAGACACGTGCGCCACGGGCGATCGCGATCTGCAGAGCAAACGCGGCGACGCCTCCCCCGATCCCGGTGACAAGAACGATCTCTCCCGGGGCTACGGCAGCGCGTGAAACAACAGCGCGATAGGCGGTCAGACCCGCTAACGGTATCGCCGCAGCTTCTTCAAACGTCAGTCCCTTCGGTTTCCGGACTGCATTTGCAGACGGAACTCTGATGAACTGCGCATAGGTCCCGTCATCCGGCATTCCCAGTATGTGAAATTTCGGGGACTGCACCCTCGCGTCTGAACCCCAGTCAAGACAGGGGTCGATGACGACCTCCTCTCCGACCCGATCAGCGGAAACTCCCGCCCCCACCGCCGAGATCTCGCCGGCGCCGTCAGAACCGAGAATCGCCGGGAGCTTGATTCCCGCGTAGAGGCCCTGTCGAATGTAGACGTCGCGGTGGTTGAGCGCCGCCGCGCGCAATCGGACAAGAACGTCACCCTCACCGGCCACCGGATCAGGGACTTCCGCGAGCCGCAAAACATCCACTCCACCCAACTCCTGCAAGAGCACTGCTTTCATCTATCGCCACCTTCCTTCCGTGATACTTTCAAGCACCATTGCCGGTCAACGCCTGGCGAAGGGCGTCAGGCAAGGCCACCGCTTTACCATCCTTGACCGCGACCACGGTCATGGATCCTTCGAGCGCCAGTTCCGTCTTCTCTTCATCAGCAAAGACCTGATACTCATAGCGGATCGAACTGCGCCCGACCTTGCCGATCGTGATCCGCATGAAAAACGGCGCGTTCAACGCGAGGACTTTTTTGAAGTGACACTCGACGTGGACACGCGGGAAATCGTAACCCGCGGCTTGTTCGTGCAGGTGGTAGTTGACCGAGTGTAGAAGCTCCGCCTCCCCATCCTCGAAATACTCGAACATGCGCGGAAAGTGGAGTCGCCTCCCCGCATCCGCATCCGCCCACCGAATCCGTCCTCGCATCTCCGTCGAAACCATCCTCGTCTCCTGACCATCAAACCAAAGAAAACTGACGCTATTTGAACTCCCGGCGACGACATCATAGTAGAACATCAGTCGGTCGAGCAAATTGGTGAGTGGCAAGGCCGACAAGGACCGCAGGGGATGGCAAGGAGTGAACGCACCGATTGCAGTTTCTGTCCTCCGGTCAATGTGTCGTTGCGCTGGACCACGCCGTGCGCTATGCGACGACATATTTGCTGTTACCTTACCTTTACCCTCCAGCGCTTGACAATTCTGACGCGCCTGAATAGACTTACTTCTTGGTTAATGACGCGGGGTGGAGCAGTCCGGTAGCTCGTTGGGCTCATAACCCAAAGGTCGCGGGTTCAAATCCCGCCCCCGCAACCTCTTGAGGAAAAAGGGTCGCAAACCTGGGTTACAAGAACCTGTTTGTGGCCCTTTTCATTGTCGCTCCCTTCAATTGTCGCTCCCTTTAATTGATGGATACCGTCGTCGACGCTGCCCTGGTCACATCCGGCTCAGCCCCGGCCAACCGCGCCCTCACTTCGTTCCTTCAACTCGAGGAGTGCTCTCTCGAGCATCTCGCGCTTCCCTCTTTCCTCTGCTTCGCCCGTGTCACCGACCCGCAGACCTTCTCCAATGACGACCACCGCTCGAGCAAAGGGCTTCGGGATTTGAATGCCGTCCCAACTCGGCAGTTGCCAGTATCTATCGAGCGAGATCGAGAACGGCAAGATCGCTGCACTGGACTTTGCTGCGAGGAGTACGGCTCCCGGCTTGACCTCGTAGAGCGGCCCCCGTGGCCCATCGACCGTAAACGCCGCGCTCTTTCCCGATCTGACTGCGCGAATCATCTGAATCAGAGCCGACCGCGCTCCACGCGTCGAACTTCCGCGCGCCGCCCCATATCCAAATCTTTGAATGAAGCGCGCGATATACTCTGAGTCGAAGCTGCGCGAAGACATGACTATGATCCCGCGCCGCCTCCAGAAATGGGTCGCGATCGGAATGCGGTTATGCCAGAAACAATAGACCAGCGGCCCCTTCTCCGCCACCGCCGCATGATTCTCCCAACCGATGACTTCGTACCGCAGCGTCGCGCCAATGACTCGCATGAGCCAGAAGAGCAGTATCCCCGCTGAACGGATGATCAGCCGTTGCTTGAGTGAGTACTGGGCGAGGTCGGCGAACGCGTAGAGCCGATCGTGACGATCCGACTCACCGCGCCCTACCGTCCCTGTGGCTTGCAAATCATCCATTGGCAATTTAGCTTACGCAATCCGAGTCATACCATCAACCAGGAACGACGGGCAATGAAAGACGTCGGGAAGATGAACGCAATGCCAGCCAACCCAGGGGTACCTTCGAGACCCATCGTCATCGGGCATCGCGGCGCCTCCGGACACGAGCCTGAGAACACGCTGCGCTCGTTTGAAGCGGCCATCCGGCAAGGCGCGCAGATGATCGAGCTTGATCTCCACCTCACGCGCGACAGCCACGTCGTCGTCATCCACGATGAGGATCTCTCGCGAACCACGGACCGATCCGGACGCATCGCTGCGAGAACTCTAACCGAAGTGCGTCAGGCAGACGCAGGAAAGGGCGAGCGCATTCCAACTCTCGAAGAAACGATCGATCTTGCCCGAGGTCGCGCCGAACTCTATCTCGAGCTCAAGGATCCTGGGGCGGCCGCTGAAACGGTGCGGCGAGTCCGGCAACAGGGCTTTTCAAGGGATGTCTTGCTCGCCTCGTTCGACTTGAACTTGATGCGTCGCCTGCGTCAGGAGGTCGACGACATGAGACTGGGTCTGATCGTTGGTGTCCCGACGCTCAATCCTTTTTCGCTGACCCGCGAAACCATTCCATGGGCGCTCGCCAGACGATTGAACTTTGATGTCTTGAGCATCGAGACGGTGCTCTGCCAGGCCCGGCTCGTCGAGCAAGTTCGGCGGGAGGGCCGCAAGCTTTACGTCTGGACGGCTAATAACGAGAAGACCTACGAGAGGATAGTCGCGTTCGATGTTGATGGCATCGTCACCAACTATCCCGATCGCCTGGTGCGATTTCTCGCTGGACAGAAGCTTGTGTCCTAAATTGGAGAGGAGGAAGAAAGAAGACTCACGCGAACGACGCGAACGACGCGAACGAACGCGAAGGGGAAATAGGGTCGATCATCCTCTCCCGAATAAAACGTCCCTTCCTCTCATTCCCCTTCGCGTTCGTTCGCGTCGTTCGCGTCGTTCGCGTGAGTCTTCTTTCTTCTTCCTCTCCAATTTAGGACACAAGCTTCTGTCCAGCGAGAAATCGGACCAGGCGATCGGGATAGTTGGTG
>JANNRD010000530.1:0-3470 GCA_031401095.1 Acidobacteriota bacterium | reverse complement strand
CCCGACGCGCTGCCGCTCGTGGTGTCCGCCGCGGGGGAGCCGGTAGGGGCTCTGCGGTGCAGCAGGGACGAGGGCTGTCATGAGCCCATCTTATCAGCCGCCCCTCCGGCCTGGCCGAAGAGGTCTATCGCCGGATCCGGGCCGACATCATGTCGCTGCGCTTGCCGCCCGACACGCGGGTGTCCGTGGACAGCCTCGCGATTCAAGGAACTGTTGGACAAGGGCTTCACCGTCATCCCCGTTCGACATGGGAGTAGTCCAAAGTACCTCATTCCGGAAATCGTTGGTGATGTGCGGCGCGCGGTGAGGTTCATTCGGTTCAATGCAAGCCGGTGGGGGATTGATCCAAACCGTCTTGGGGTCTTCGGAGGCAGTGCCGGCGGCCACCTTTCTCTCGTTCTCGGGACAGCATCGGATAGCGGCGACCCGACAGCGAAGGAAGCATTCCTGAAGGAATCCGATCGCGTCGCCTCGGTTGTTGCGTACTTTCCACCAGTCGATCTGCGACCCCTCGCGCGGGGTGTCCGACCCGTCGCACCTCCGGCCGAAGGTGCCCGTCCCGAGAGGTTTCCTGCTCTCAACTTTGAGAAGGAGAAGGCTGCTGATTTCTCGCCGATCGTTCACGTCTCTGCGGACGATCCACCGACCTTGCTCATCCACGGGGACAAGGATGATCTCGTCCCAGTCGATAACAGCAAGATAATTTACGAAGCCTTTAAGAAGAGCAACGTCACGACGCAACTGATCATCATCGAAGGCGCCGGCCATGGATTTCGAGGTGAGGACGCTAAGCGTGCGACAACTGCGATGGTCGCGTGGTTTGAACAGACTCTCGTCAAACCGTCGCCAACCGCGGCGCGTTAGTCGTGAAAGCGGTGCTCGCAGCCCGGGGGATCAGGCCATCGTCGATGCTCCAAAGCAGAATCGCCTTGCCAGTCGCGCAGGAACACGCTAAGCCGGAGCGCGGCTGGCATGCTCATCGGATTCCTTTGTCGACGTAATTGCGAAGCTGAGAGGACCGCAACTCTATGCGGTTCGAGAAAGCGGATTGCTCACTGCTTCAACCCCGAATGGCTCGGGTTCGAACGGTATCTAGTCTTCACCACCCCAGATTATCCCGATGATTCGACCATTTGACGACAGCGGTCTAGCGCGGGGCGATGATGGCATTGCCCGTTATGACAACCTTCCTACATCACTCATCGAGATGCTCCGCGCAACAGTTGAACGGCAGCCCTTGAGTGAGGCAATCGCGGAGATTGGCGGAGAGCGGATCAACTACCGCACACTCTGGGAGAGAGCGGCTCGCGTCTCGGGCGGTTTGCGCGCAATGGGAGTTGAGAGGGGGGACCGGGTCGCCGTCCAGCTTGGCAACGGTCTGGATTGGTGTCTCGCGTTCTTCGGCATTCAAATGTCCGGCGCGATTGCGGTGCCCGTCAATACGCGCTTCGCGGCGCCAGAGGTCGAGTACGTCCTGAGCGACTCCGGCTCGCGCTATTCATTCAAACCAGATGAGGCCTTGCCCGATGGCAATGCCTTTGTCATCGAGACGCTTCGGCAGGAAGATGTCTCAGCCATCTTCTACACCAGCGGGACAACCGGCTTTCCGAAGGGGGCGATGACAACCCACGCAAACTTTCTGACAAACATCGAGAACTGTCACCGTATCGGGCCGTTGGCTAAGGATGATCGCATCAGAACGCTCGTCTCCGTTCCACTCTTTCACGTCACGGGCTGCAACAGTCAACTGCTGTTCGCGACGAGTGGTGGTGGAACGACTGTCATACTTCCCGCATTTGGCGTCCAGGAATTCCTGCGGGCGATCGTCGTCGAACGCACCGACGCGATCACCTCAGTCCCGGCAATTCACTGGCTCGCGATCAATCAGTCACAGTTCAGGGAGATGGATGTCGGCCACGTCCGGTTCGTCTTCTATGGTGGCGCACCGATCGCGCCTGAACTGGTCGGCAAGCTCATGGACGCCTACCCGAATGCGCGGGTCGGGAACGGATTCGGCTTGACCGAAACCTCATCTGTGTCGACCTTCCTGCCGCACGAGTACTCCAGAACCCATGCTGATTCTGTCGGCTTTGCCGCGCCCGTGGTGGATCTCGATCTGTTTCAGCCCGACTCCTCAAATGGTGTTGGTGAGCTTTTGATTCGTGGGCCAAACGTCGTGACTGGGTATTGGAACAAGCCGGAGGCAACTGCCGCCGCGTTCGTCGATGGCTGGCTTCACACAGGTGATATGGCAAGAATCAGCGATCAGGGCTTCGTCTACATTGTCGATCGAAAGAAAGACATGATCAATCGAGGTGGGGAGAACGTCTATTGCGTCGAAGTTGAGAATGCACTCTCGGCTCATCCATCCGTCTTCGAAGTTGCCGTGGTTGGGGTCCCGGATGAGGTCATGGGCGAGAAGGTGGGCGCCGTCATCGTCCCTCGCCCGGGCGTCCAGATTGACGCGAGCGAGATCCTCTCATTTGCTCGGAACAATCTCGCCGATTTCAAGATTCCGCAGTACCTCGTCATCCAGGGCGATGCCCTCCCGAGGAACCCTGGAGGGAAGATACTCAAGGCCGCCCTGCGCCAAAGTATTAAGTGGGGAAGCCCTCTCCGGTGAGACTCCTGCGCCCCTACTGTTGTGCCGCAATCCGCTCTTTGGTTATCTTGAGACTGTATTCCAGCCAGCCGCGCTCGTTGCTGTTACGACACTGTTGCAGCAGGGCATCGAGCGCTCTCATGCGGGTCGTCAGCGCTGCACGATTCTTCGGCTCTGCCGTGAGCGCGACGTCAGTCAGATGCAACGCCTCGACTGGTTGCCTCCCTTCAAGCCGCGCGAGTGCCAGCCTGTTGACCGCCTCGACACCACCAGCCAGCTTGACAAGCTCAGGATAGACGGTGGTCACCGGGACTTCATACATCGTTGCTGGATTGAGATCGAACCAGCCAGCGTAGCCATCATAAATGCCACGGATTGACCAGCTCAGCTTGCCATAACTTTCTCCGATATCGATCGCTGGCGGCAACTTGATCCCCCGCATGAGCGCAAAGACATCCTGACCAGCATTCATGCCCTTGACTGTCTCATCGTGAACGAACTGGATCGCATCGCGGTATCGAGTCAAGCGCCGGACAATCTCAGCATTGCCATAGATCGCGCGCCCGTGGCTCGGGATGACGATCTCGGGCTTGAGCGCCATCACCCGATTGAGAGAATTGACGTAGTCCAGGGCCCAGCGTGGCTTTGTGCCGCGTAGCGTGTAGATGTTCGGGAAGGATTCATAGAAATTGTCGCCGACAAACGCGGCCTTTAATTGCGGTATCCAGACTGACAGATGGTCCGGGGTCTCGCCGGGCGTATGGAGGATCTCGAAGTTGAGCCCACCAAGCGAGAACTCGTATTTGTCGGCAAAGAGAATGGTCGGCTCAAGAATCGCACCGTTGTTGCCGCGCCATTCGGCGGCAGC
>JANNRD010000529.1:0-8234 GCA_031401095.1 Acidobacteriota bacterium | reverse complement strand
AACGTCGCTCGCGTTCCTGGCGATCCTCGGGTGGGTGGCAGCTCGAGCTGGGGGAGCCCGCGCCTCGGTCGGTGCCTTGCGCGTCACCTTCTGGGGGGCTATAGCGATGGCGATCACTTACGGCGTCGGCGCCCTTTTTGGCGCAGTCGTCTAGTGACAAGTCGCGCGGGCCCTTCGAGGGTGCGATCCTTTCGTAGCCCAAAGTAGGGAAGGTCGAGGCCCGCGACTTGCACAGCTGGTTCTGCAGGCAAATTGACGGGCGAAATTGGGGACTTTTCCTCATTACTTCTGCGTTCCGCCACACTTGTTGCGGGAAACCAACAATTTGACCCAGTCAGCTTAGCGCTTAGCAAAGGAGACAATAATGACACGTAGACTCATAGCTACATTGGTTTTGAGCTTGTGTGCTGTGTTGATCGCATACTCAAGCATGACCTCGCAACCAGTGAGGGCCGCACAGGGTACAAAGAAGTTCGAGGATGGGCGTAAGCTCTTCGTACAGTACTGCGCGACCTGCCATGGCCTCAGCGCCAAAGGTGACGGGCCGACCGGCAGAAGTCTGAAAAAGCCACCCGCGGATTTGACGAAAATTCCGAAGGTGGACGGAAAATTCCCGAAGATTCAAGTTCAGCGAGTCATCTCTGGGGAGGACACGCACGACTCTCACGGTTCAAGGGATATGCCCGTTTGGGGAACCGTCCTTCGGCAAAAAAGTACCATCGGATTCGCTCAACTGCAGATTTACAACCTCAGTAACTACATCGAGTCAATTCAGCAGTAATGTGGAGAGCGCTTCACACCTGACTTCTGGAGCCGGCGAAGAGTGGCAGGATTGCCCGTGGCGGAAAGGGCAGTCCTGCCACTAAGGAAACCGGATCTGATCTGGCCTGATCTGAGAAGACAGAATGCGATCGGGCATCCGAAAAGAAGAAACCATCGCAGCCAGGCTGGCCAAATTGTTGGTCTTCTTTGCCGCGATTATCGTCACGGTGAGTGGTAAATCGGATGATCCTTTGTTACAAAAGGCCCGTCAGAAGCTCGAACCGATCCCGGCGACTCTGCCCAATCTGCCTGAACTGAAAGACAATCAGCTGACTCCCGCAAAAATCGAATTGGGGAAGATGCTCTTCTTCGATCCCCGACTCTCGGCGAGCTGGACGATCAGTTGCAATAGTTGTCACAACCTGGGGCTGGGTGGCGTCGATCACCTGGAAACCTCAATCGGGCATGGCTGGCAAAAAGGCAGACGCAACAGCCCGACTGTCTTTAACGCCGTCTTTAATTTCGTTCAGTTCTGGGACGGGCGCGCGAGGAATCTGCGAGAACAGGTGAAAGGACCAGTCCAGGCGGCCGTCGAGATGAACAACACCGCGGCCCGCGTGGTACAAACCCTGAATAGCATTCCGGGGTATGTCCAACGGTTCACAGACGCGTTTCCAAATGAAGCCGGGCCTGTGACCTTCGACAACCTGGCGAAAGCGATTGAAGCCTTCGAGGCGACGCTGCTCACACCAAATTCGCGTTTCGATCAGTATCTGAATGGAAACGAAAATGCCATCAATGAGCAGGAAAAGCGCGGGTTGTCGTTGTTTATCGCGAAGGACTGCGTTTCGTGTCACAAGGGCGTGAATATCGGTGGAGCCAGTTATCACAAGTTTGGAGTCGCCAGAAAACCCGGCCCCGAGATCATGCCGCCCAGTGACAAAGGTCTCATGGCCATCACCGGCAACGCCACTGATGAATACGTTTTCCGCGCCCCGACGCTGCGCAACGTCGAACTCACCGCACCCTATTTTCATTCAGGCGCAATTTGGGATCTCCGACAAGCCGTCGTGGCGATGGCGTTCGTCCAGCTGGACACCAAGCTTAAGGACCGGGATATTGAAGACCTGACCGCTTTCTTAAAGACCCTCACCGGTCAGATTCCGAGGATTGAGTATCCGGTTCTTCCGGCGCACACCAGTGAGACTCCGCTGCCTGACACCCGCCCTCTGACCACCGGCGAAAAACGCTAAGAAATAGCCCGTTGCCGTCCGCAACTCTCGAAATCGAGACATCTCGCCTACTGCTTTGACTATTCACGCCCCATCTACCATGGACGATGCAGTTCTCAACATGTGAAGACGTGGGTTGCTGCGGAGCGACGAGTCAGAACACCTGCCAGCCAGCGTCGGCCCGGGAGCGCCGAGCCCCAGCTCGGCTTCCTTGCGGGCCCCTCCGCACGGTAGTCTGGAAATGCGCAAACTCTGGTGGGATGATGAAGTCATGCCGCGAGACCAGGCGCGCGTATTCGATGCCCCTGGCTTTGGCCTTTGGGCTATCATTGGTAGTGGGGTGACACCGCGTGATCAAGCCGGAGATACTCGAATCGGACCTCCCGCTCGGGCCTTCGTCGCCCAGGGGGATCGACGTCTGGGATGTGGTCTGCGCCGCGAATTCTGGCGATACGGCCGCTCTCCGCCGCCTGCTTGAGCGCGATCCGAATTTGTATCGAGGAGACTTCTACACGCCACCCCTCCACTTTGCCGCGCGCGAAGGACAGACGAAGGCAGTACGTATTCTCCTCGACGCTTCTGTCGACTCAGAGGCGGCTGGGCTCAGCGAGACCCTCATCAGCCTGGTCCGAGACCGCGGTCACGAGACTGTTGCTCAGATGCTTGAAGAGTTCCGTGACCGGCGCGGGCGCATCGCGCCGGTCGACACACCCGAGGACCCGCCGATTCACGTTGCAGCCGAAGCCGGTGATGTCGCTCAAGTGACATTGCTGCTCGATGCCGATCCCCAACTTGTGCACAACAGCGACAGAGCGGGTGGCACCCCACTTCACCGGGCGGTCGCGGCTTCGACGCGCGACGTAGTTCGCCTGTTGCTGGATCGTGGTGCTAACATCAATGCCTTGCACGGCGCTGGCAAGGCCTCAGAGAGGGGATACCCCGCCGTCGACTTCCAGCCGATCGATCTCGCGCTCTGGCGTGGTCCATTCTGGGGTGCTCGTGGCGATATCGAGACCGCCCGCTTGCTCCTCGAGCGCGGCGCCGCCTACGACCTGGTCATCGCGGCCGCTCTCGGCGACCTGAAGAACGTGCGGACCCTGCTCGACGATGATCTGAAGCGAATCGAGGAGGCGCGACCGAATGGGAAGCGCGCGCTCTCATCAGCCGTCGAATATGGACACGAAGAGATCGTTCGACTACTGCTTGAGCGGGGCGCCGATCCGAATTGGCCAGAAGGCGCAAACGCTCCTCGGGGCGCAGCGCTGCACACCGCCGCGCGCTCCGGTGATCAACCGATGGTCGAGCTCCTGCTCGAGCACGGCGCTGATCCCAACGGCTATATCGATTCGTCGGGCAGCGCAACATATGTTGCCCGGACGCCTGAGCTGCGTGCCTTGCTATTCGCGGCCGGTGGCACGCTCGACGCGTTCGACCTGGTCTGGTTGGGCGAAGATGACGAAGTCGTGCGTCGTGTGTCTGAAGACGCCAGTTCCGCAAACTCCGGATGCGGTGGCGTATTCACGGCTGCGGCGACGCAAGGCAAGAGAGATCTGGTGGTGCGATTGCTCGAGGCCGGCGCGCGGGTGCCTGCCGTGGTGACAGCGTGCCGCTCGTATTTGTGGAGCGACCCGGAGATACTCAAGCTGCTTCTCGCGAGCGGTATGGATCCCGATCTGCCGAACTGGCATCGCGCGACACCCCTCCACGACCTCTGCGGTCGCGAGCATCGTGGCAGACCACGTGAACACCGCGTCGAGTGTGCGAAGATCTTCCTCGATGCGGGAGCTAGTATCTCGGCGAAGGACGATGACTACCTTTCGACGCCGCTCGCGTGGGCCGCGCGAAACGACCTGCCAGACATGGTTGATTTTCTGCTCGCCCGCGGTGCGCCGACCACCCTTCCGAACGACGAACCCTGGGCGACACCGCTCGCGTGGGCAACCAGGAAGGGTCACAGCCGTATCGCCGAGATGCTGAGGGGAGCTGGCGCGAGGAAGTGACAACACGCAAGAAAAGGAGCATTTTGTGAAGCATGCAACCGGGACGTTCGAAGTCAAGGTAAACCCCCAGGCACCGGAGGAGGGTGTTGGAGACCCAACCATCGGCCGGATGTCGCTCGACAAGCAATTCCGCGGAGATCTGGAGGCAGGCAGCAGGGGTCAGATGCTGGCCGCCGGCACCGACGTCAAGGGCTCGGCAGGCTACGTTGCGATTGAGCGGGTCACGGGAAAGCTCGACGGCCGCGACGGCACGTTCGCGCTGCAGCATAGTGGCACCATGGCGCGCGGCAACGCGCAACTGACGGTCACCATCGTGCCAGATTCCGGCACCGCGGAGCTTGTTGGCCTGGCCGGCAGCATGACGATCAACATTGTCGATGGGAAGCATTTGTACGAGCTGGAATACACGCTTACTGAGTCTAATTGAGACCAGTGTTGATTGCGCAAAGGAGGACATGGATGCTCGAGCTCCAGCTTGGCATCAGAACGGAATGAATCGACCCGAAGAGACGAAAATGAACAAAAAGACCATCCTTCCGACAAGCCTGTTGATCGTGGCAGCCCTCATCTCCTCGATCGCTGCGCCTCGTCTGCTCTCAACCGTGGCCGCGACGAAACCCCTCGCCGATCGGGTGATTATTCGCCGGGACACCTACGGCGTTCCACATATTCTGGCCGAAACAGAGGAGGCAGCGGCGTTCGGGATGGGCTATGCGCAAGCCGAAGACCACGCCGTCGAGGTCGCCCGCCGCTTTCTCAGCGCTCGCGGCGAAGAAGCGAAATACACCGGTCTTGGGGTCGAAAGCGATTTTGAATCGAAGCGATACGGGCTTCATGAGGTTGCGCGAAAGAACTTTGGCCGACTCAGTCCGGTCATGCAGGGGATGATGAGCGCCTTCGCCGCTGGCTTCAATCGGTATGTTGAGAAGAATCGGCAACAGCTGCCCGCATGGATCCCGGCCTTTGATGCCACCGACGTGCTCGCACGCTGCCGTCAGGAGATCTTTCGTTTCACCTTCGATCGCAACAACTTGATTTCCCGAATTAAGCAGAAATATCCGACGCAAGCCAGGACGGCGCGTCTCGAGCCCCGGTTCCAGTCGACAAGCGACGAAGGCCTCGACGGGTCTAACATGTGGAGTATTGCCGGATCAAGAACAACCTCAGGTAAGCCGATATTGATGGGCAATCCGCATCAGGCCTGGTCCGTGCTCTACTGGGAGGCGCACATCACCGTGCCCGGCAAGATTAACCTCTTCGGGACAACCTACGCGGGTTTGCCCGTCCTGCGACATGGTTTTAATGACACCCTCGGCTGGACCCATACGGTCAACAACATTGACCCAGAAGATGTCTACTCGCTCAGACTCGATCCACAGAACGCCGCGCACTATCTCTTCGATGGCAAGTCGCTGCCACTAACGAAGCTCGCGCTGGCGGTTGAGGTCAAACAGTCAGACGGCACTGCCAGGACTGAGCACCGCGAGTACTGGGCTTCGCATCTTGGGCCGGTGATCCACCAGACAACGGACAGGGCCTTTGCGATCAAGTCTTCGATCCTCGATGAGGTCCGCTTCTTTGATCAATGGTACGCCATGGGAAAGGCAAAGAACTGGCGCGAGTTCTATGACACTCTCAAGATGAACGTCCTGCCGATGTTCAATCTGAGCTACGCCGATGTTGAGGGCAACACTTTCTATTTGTGGAGCGGGATGCTGCCGAAGCGCCTCGATGATGGGATGGATTACCGGCTGGACGTGCCAGGCGAGACCAGCAAGTACGTCTGGACGGGACTGCACCCGATGGAAGAACTGCCGCAGTTACTCAATCCAAAGGGTGGTTACCTGCAGAACTGCAACAGCGCGCCTTGGTGGACCTCATTGCGCGATCCGCTCGATCCCACGAAATATCCCTCGTACCTCGAACCGGGAGGGCAGTTGAGTTTGCGTTCGCAAATGTCGCTCGAGATCCTCGAGGGCCAGCCGAAGTTTTCGTTGCAGGATGTCATGCGCTTGAAGTTCAGTCCGAAAATGCTACTCGCGGATCGCGTCAAACCCGACCTCATGAAAGCGATCAGGCAAATGCAGAACCCGTCCGACGAATTGAAACGAGGCCTGGCTGTGATCGAGGCGTGGGACAACACCACGGCAGCCGATAGTCGGGGTGGAGTCCTCTTCAAGAGGTTCCTCGATGGTTATGTACAGACCGCCAAGCAGCCCTTCGCAGTGGCCTGGGATGAGAAGAATCCAGCGAGGACGCCTCATGGCCTTGCCAACCCAGCGGAGGCCGTCAGGTATTTTGAGGAGGCGGTGCGTTGGACGCGGCGGACATTTGGTTCTGAGAATGTCGCCTGGGGAGAAGTCCACCGACTGCGACTCGGTGATCTTGACCTGCCGGCGAGCGGAGGCGATGGCGCTCATGGGTCGTTTCACGTGCAGGAGTTTGGGCAGGCGCCGGACGGCAAGAGGGTCATGGGTACGATCGAGCGTGGCAAACCGATGGGTGGTCGCGGCGATGGCTGGACCTTTGCCATCGAATTCTCGAAACCTGTCGTCGGATATTCTTTGACCGCTTACGGACAAACGACGATTCCAGGATCAAAGCACAGCACCGATCAACTAAAGCTCTTCGCGACTCATCAGTACAAGCGCGCCTGGCTCAGCGAAGCCGATATCAAGGCGAATCTCGAGCGAGAGTATCGGCCGTAACAGCACAGCGAGGTGACCGGGGTGACCGAAGTGACTGGGGTGACTGGGGTGGACAGGGTGATTTGATGAGGCGAACTCTGACATTGATGTCATTGCTGCTCGTGCCGCCGATACTCGCCGCACTCTCTTCACCAGTGGTCTTTCCGCAACGGCGAGCCAGCCAACAAAGACCAAACGTGGTCTTGATCCTGACAGACGATATCGGTTATGGCGATCTTGGATGCTATGGCGCACCCGACATCAAGACACCAAATATCGATCGCCTGGCCAAAGAAGGTGTCAGACTAACGGACTTCTATGCTGCCTCGCAATGTACACCAACGCGCGCGGCACTAATGACGGGTCGATATCAACAACGTGTCGGACTCGAACGAGCCCTCGGGAGTCAGGGAGCGTGGCTGGATGAGGGCCTTCGAGCAAAAGGGCGGTCGCTGCCTCTCCTCCTGAAGAACAACGGCTATGCCACTGGCCTGATCGGCAAATGGCATTTGGGCTACAAGTTGGAGTTCGGTCCAAATGCGCATGGCTTTGAGTATTTCTTCGGCTTCCTGAGTGGGTACATTGACTATTACACGCACACGCGTGGCGGAGATGGCAGTGCTGATCTCTTCGAGAACGGCCTTCCGGTTCAAGAGAACGGCTACATGACGGACCTGATCACGGCTCGAGCGGTCAAGTTCATTGAGCGATCCGCGACGCACCCCTTCTTCCTTGAAATAGCCTACAGCGCAGCGCATTGGCCCTTCCAACCACCAAACCAATACTCGAAGGCTCCAAACAACGCCTCATTCCAGGGGCCATCGGACACTCCGCCGGCGACTCGAAAGGACTATGTCGCTATGTTGGAACGCGCAGACGAAGGCGTCGGAGATATATTAAGGACCCTCGATAAGCTTGCGCTGGCGCGAAATACGCTGGTCATTTTCACGAATGACAATGGTGGCGAGTGGCTCTCGCGCAATACGCCTTTGTTCCATCGGAAGGACACCCTTTGGGAAGGCGGCATCCGAGTTCCAGCGATTTTTCGCTGGCCGGGGCAACTGCCCGCGGGTAAGACGAGCCAACAGGCCGGTATTACCATGGACATCTCGGCGTCGATACTGGCCGCGACCGAAACACGTGTCCCTGACGATACGAGACTCGATGGGATCGACATTCTCCCGATCTTCGCGGGACGGGCTCCGCTGATCGAGCGCACTTTTTTCTGGCGGATCAACGTTGCAAGCAGAGAACAAAGAGCCGTCCGAAGAGGTGACTGGAAACTCCTTGTCGATGGTGATGATCTGCTCTTGTTCAACCTCCGAAGCGACATTGGGGAACGTCACGATGTCGCGAGGCAGCGACCTGACGTTGCAACCCAGTACCGCTGCTCCCCGCATTGATGTTTACCGGCGGATCCTTGTGTCCCAGCTTGTCCAACTGAGCCCGGCGACGCCTAACCTCGGCAAGCAATCCAACCTGAGCATGCGGTGCGGACCGAGGGTCGGACGCAAACGCCTGGGCGAAGACCTGCCACATCGGCTCGATATCAT
>JANNRD010000528.1:0-11875 GCA_031401095.1 Acidobacteriota bacterium | reverse complement strand
ACTGACCGCCAGGAGACGCGAGAGAAGCTGCTGGCCCATTTTGAGACGAGCGGCATGCACAGCTTTTACTCACTGCCCCTCAAGGATGAGGAGGGCCCGCTTGGTGTCCTCGCACTCGAGAGCAAGACGCCTCAATTCCTCTCTGACGGGCACCTCGAGCTGCTTAATATCTTCGCTGGTCTGGCGACCGTCGCTCTGCGCAACGCACAGCTTTATCGGCAGGTCCCTTTGATCGGCGCACTTCAACCGCTGGCAGCAAAGAAACGGGCATTCCAGGCAATGCCGAAAGCAAGGCGAGTAGCCGCGCTCGCAGCGGCGCTCGTGGTGTTGCTGTTGCTGCTTTTCTTTCCCTGGAATCTGAAGGTCGGCGGGAGCGCCTATGTTCTGCCGACCCATACCGCGCAGATCAACGCGGAAGTGGGAGGAATCATCGCCACGGTGAACTACCGCGAGGGCGATGTCGCACCGGCGGGCGCGGTCGTCGCAACCCTCCGAAGTGACGAATATCTGCTCAACCTTAATGAGGCGCGGATGCGCTACGACATCATCTCCCGAGAACTGACCCGGGTCCAGGCGGCCTCCGGGCCCGCGGCTGCGCAGATCGAGCGCGTTAAGCTTGACCAGACGCGGCGAGAGATCGCCCTCTATCAATCCAGAGTCGAGCTGACACAGATTCGCGCGCCGATGGAGGGTGTCATCATGACACCAAAGATTGAAGAGAAGGTTGGGCGCTACATCCAGCGAGGTGAGGCACTCTGCGAAACTGCCCAGACAAGTCCTGTTGTCATCGAGACTGCGGTTCCAGAAGATGATATTGGTCTGGTCAACGCAGGTCAGGAGGTCTGGCTCAAGGCCAATGCCTTCCCCGAACGCAAGTTCAAGGGGCGCGTCACGAGGATCAGCCCGCAAGCACGGATCGAACAGGGCGAACGATCCTTCATTGCGCACGCAGAGATCGACAATCCCGATCATGCTTTACTGACCGGTATGGTTGGGCGCGCAAAGATTCTCACTGGTGAGCGCAGTCTCGGCGTGGTGCTCTTGCGCGATCCGACACGCTGGCTGCGCAAGAAACTCTGGCAGTGGATGCCCTGAATTCAACGTTCACCGAAGGAATAAGAGTATGAATAGGACCCTCACCCTGATCACGGTCTTCTGTTGCTGTCTGCTCACCGCATGCGGTAGTCGTGACAAACTGATCGAGCCGAGCGGTGCGGCGGCAGCCCCGAAGTCGACCGAAGCGCCGCGGCGCGCTGCAGTTGAGGTCGAGGTCTTTGAAGTGGCTCCAAATCACGTCGCTGGTCAGCAGCTTGTTGCGGCTGCGGTTTCGGTCGAGCGACAGGCGGTGGTTCTGGCCCAGCGCGACGGGATCATTCTTGATCTCCCTGGAGAGGAGGGCGAAAAGGTCACCAAGGGTGCGATCATCGCGCGTTTGAGTGACGAAGATGTGCGCTCACAACTCCATCAGGCCGAGCTTGAGGCGACTCGCTCTGCCATCGAGGAGCGTCAATACGAGTCGATGGTCAAGGTCAACAGGAGCGAGCTCGAGGAGGAGACGGCTCTCGCTGAACAAGGCCTCTCAAGCAAGAGACAGGTGAATCGAGCTCAGTACAAGCTCGAAGTCGCGCTGGAGGAGCTCGAGCGCACGCGTCTGACGACTCGCGCAGCTCAGGCCAAGGTTGCGGGGGTCAAAGTCGAAATCGAGAAAGCAGTCGTGCGAGCCTCGATGGATGGCGTCATCACGCGCTGCTACGTCAAACTCGGTGCCGGTGTCGTCAAGAACGACAAGCTCTTCGAGGTTGCGCAGCTTCAGCCCCTTCAGGTCAGATTCCAACTGCCGCAAGGCGAGGGGATGCGAGTCGGCGCTGGAAGCTCCGTCGAGCTCTCTTCTCCGGAGAGCGATCGTGTCGTTGCGCGTGCCCGCGTGCGTCGCGTTGAAGCGGTCGCTGATTCCGCCAGCAATACCCTCGGCTATCTCGCCGATGTCATCGACGGAAAGGGCTTGATCCCTGGAGCCGCCGTCAACGTTCGTGTCCCACAACGTGGGAGTGCCTCGACCCATTGGATTCCGCGATCTGGCTTTCCCGCGCTCGCCGATCCTGGCCGGGGATCGGCCAGCACGCTCTTTGTTGCAATCGGTGACAAGAGTGCCGCCCGTGTGGTCTGGATCAACCGAGTCGACGGCGATCAGGTTGAAGTTAGTTCCGGGATCGCTACCGGTGATCGTGTCATCCTCTCTCCGCGGCCCGAGCTTAAAGCCGGAGATCAGATAACCGTCAGAAGGCCGTAGCGAAGGCAAGACGCGGCTACCGAGTCATGGAAAAGTTCCGTGAAGATCTGAAGATCATCCGCCAGGTGCAGAGTGGCGAGGTCTCTTACGTCGTCAAGGACCCGGTGGCGCAGAAATATTTCCGCTTTGGTGAGCTGGAGGTGAGCGTCTTCAAACACCTCGACGGCCTGCGGAGTTACGATGAAATAGCGGTGCTCGTGGCAAAGGACACCGGGACGCCAATGCGCGGGGAGCATGTCGCAGGATTCGTCGAAACAATAAAGTCGCTGAACTTCATCCAGCGGTCCGCGAGCGAGAAGAGCTTGATGATGCTTGAGCATCTTCGCGAGGAGCGTCAGCAGAAGGTCAAGATCGGCGCAGAAGGCCGCGATCTCTTCTATCAGCGATTCCCTCTCTGGGATCCGGACCAGCTCTACAACCGACTCATGAAACGGATCTGGTTTCTCTGGTCGCGTCAGTTCGTCGTGCTCTGTCTGGTGTTATTCTCGCTCGCCGCCGTGATCATCATCTCGAATTTGGACGAGGTTGGTATTGGACTCGCGCAGCTCCGTTCATTCGAGAGTCTGAACCAGACTCTGACTTTTATTGGGGTCCTGCTGGTGGTCATCGTCTTTCACGAGAATGGACATGGTTTGACGTGTAAACGGTATGGCGGTGAGGTGCACGAAGTCGGCTTCATGTTGATGTACTTCATGCCCGCCTTTTACGCCAACGTGAGCGATGCATGGACCTTCACCAGTAAAGCCGCCAAGCTCTGGGTGACCTTTGCAGGTGCCTTCGTCGAGCTCGTCATCAGTTCGATCGCCTGCTTTATCTGGTACTTTTCCGCGCCGGGGTATTTGACACATGATCTCGCATTCACGGTCATGCTGGTCTCTGGCCTCTCCTCGATCATGATCAATATGAATCCGTTGATCAAACTCGATGGGTACTTTGCACTCGTCGATTATCTGGAAGTCGCAGGTCTAAGCGATGATTCGGCGCGATATGTCTCAATGCTTGTGCGCAAGCATATCTTTCGCATGCAAGTCTCGATTCCCGACTACAAGCCTCGGCTAAAGCGAATCCTCTTGATCTACGGTGTGCTCGCGATCTGCTACCGCATTTTCTTTCTGACGGTCGTTTTGCTCCTCTTCAACCGGCTGATCAGAAGTCTTTTCCCGGAGGCTGGAGTCTTCATTTTTCCGTTTATCGCACTCGTCCTGCTGCGGAAGAGGCTGGGGCCGATGGTCAATGGTCTGCGTCGCCTTTACGTCGACAAAAAGGAGCTCCTCATGAAGCCGAAATCGCTGGCGATTGCCGGAGCAGCGATGCTTGCGGTAGTCGCTCTCCTCTTCTTCGTGCCGTTTCCCTACTCCCATGAGGCGGAGTTTGTTATCGAACCGGCGGAACGCATTGGGGTACGGGCAGCAGCGGAAGGGTTTCTCAGGAAGATAGCCGTCAACGAGGGTGACCACGTTGCGCAAGGCGCCGTTCTGGCAATTCTCCGCAATGGTGACCTCGAAGAGAAGGAAGGCGAACTGCGCGCGCAGATCGCTGTTCTCGATCGCCGGATTGTCGCAGAGCGCGCGCGGGGTGGAACCGCAGAGTCGCTTGAACTTCAGCGTCGTCGGACGCACCTTGATGATGAACTCATCGACGCTCATTCCCGGCTGCAGGAGATGGTCCTCACGGCTCCCGTTGCTGGTACCGTGGTAACACCCAAACTTGATGGCAAGGTCGGCATGATGCTCAGACCAGGTGAAGAGTTCTGTCAGCTCGACAGCACCGGTAAACCAGGCGCGCGCGTCATCGTTGATGATTGGGATTTGAAAGAGGTCGAGACCGGCGCGCGTGCAACGTTGCGACTGAACTCGGATCCGGCGCATTCAATCGCTGGGCGGGTCTCGAGCGTTGCGCCTGCCTCGGAGCTGCACGAACGTCTGGCGGATTCCACCGCCGGGAAACCAGCCCATGATCGCATGATGGTCGTTCAGGCGAGCGCGCCACCCGCGACGAATCGCAAGCTCTCATCGCGCCAGCAGGCGGAAGCCGCAGCGGCGAGCGCAACCTCTCCGTTCGACGCTCCGCTGACCCGCTTCAGGGTCTTGATCGAAATGGAGAGCAACACAGCGAATGTCAAACCCGGAATGTCAGGAGTGGTCAAGGTCTATGGCCACAGCCGCCCGCTCGGCGTCAGAGCCTGCCTCGCGATTCGTGACTGGTTCCGTTCGGAAGTCTGGTGGTAAGTCGGCCCCAGGGCTCATGCGTCTGGTCGAGAGTCGATCTTTCGACAGAGCCCCTTCATGCCCTGGATGCTCGCTTGAAGAGTCTCAAGGGTGCTCGGTCGAGAATCAAATAGAGCAGGATGCGGTAGACACCGTAGAGAACAAGTACCTGGTATTCTTTGATGGCAAATGTGACGATCAGCAGGACGGTGGCGATGACCTTCAGTGTCAGGCTTGCGGTCATGAGATAGAGTAAACGGCGAGATGCCGGACCCTCCGGGAGTTTCCGCCAGCCCTCGCGGATAAAGCTTGCCGGCTTGACCGGGATCGCTTGGCCCAGCCACGTCGCAATCGCCTTCAGGAAGTCCGAGTTCTTGAAGATCGAGTAGCTGTAAATCAGAAAGTAGATAGTCTGCGGCAGTAGAAAAACGACGATCAGGTAGCTGCTCGAAAAGTGAAAGACGGTGAGCAGGAACAACCAGATGTAGACATCGACGACGGTTCCCATACTCAGATACCAAAGCTGAGTGCTTCGTTCTTTGAGTACCGTCGTATTCGACAGCACAGCAAAATGCGCATTGCGACGGATGACGACTTCGGGTACTTCGCCACCGTGATAGCGAATTACAATCGCGTGACCCAGTTCGTGGAGAAGCGCGACCGGAATGAATGCGACATAGTAAAGCAGAACGGTCGCGATCGGATGCTCGCGGGAGGCGCGGGCAACGGCGTCAGTAAAGTGACTCCAGTCGTTGACCAGCAATGCGAGAGAGACGACGAGTGCAACCAATGTCATGGCGGCAAACCATTTTGTCTCGAGCTGCCGGACGAGGGGTGCGATGAACGCCGCCAGCCGTGACGCATCGAAGACGCGGTAATGGCGCTCTTTCTCGCGTGTTCCTTCAAACACACCGCTCGTCGCGAAGGTTTGCACCGTCGCGCGCAACTGGTCAACCGATACTTGATAGCCGAATCGTTTTCGAATCTCGGAGGTCAACTCTTCGAGGCTGAGACCACGGCACATCTCGAGAAACGCCCAAAACTCCTGCTTGATGATGCGCGAGGAAAAGTTCGGATGTCGAATGTAAACCATTCCGTTCGCCAGTGGCGTTGCTTCGATGCCCTGACGACAAACGGGACGCTCTGGATCGTATTCACTCATGATCGATTCACTGATCGGTAATCACTGATGAGTCTGAGGACGAGAAGATACCTGCTTGGGCTGTCGGCGCTTTCGCTGCCGCTATTGACACTGGCGCTTGGCGCATTGGGCCTGCGCCCTGGCTGGCAATTGGTGATCGTTGGATCAGGCATTGGGACCATCAGTTTTCTCCTGGTGCGCGAGCTGAGACGGTTCTCAGCCGATCTGGCCGCAATCCGTCACGCCCTCGATGAGACGGCGCGCGGTGAGTTCGGAAGCACGATCCAGGTTTCACAGTCAGAGGAAGCTCAAGCCCTCTCGGCAAGCGTCCTTGTCATGCGCGAGCGTCTTGCCGAGATGGGACGCGGATTAGCACAGGCCGTTCGCACTGATTCGATCAACCTTCTTAGCTCAATTCTCGTGCACGAGATGAAGAACCTCTCGTTCAGGCTCCAGTGCCTGAGCCAGAACGTCGGCGCCAACTACTCCGATCCGGCCTTTCAGGAGTCTCTCACGAGGACTCTTGATGAGACGACGAAACATATGGACGAGATGGTACACCGCTTCCGCGCGCAGAAGGAAATGGTAATCGTCAAGCTCCGGACAAACCTCAACGAAGTTGTCCACAGCGCCCTCAACCACGCGCGAAGAGATGCCGATGGACTAAGAACCAGCGAGCAGTATGCCGAGCTGCCGCTCATCTGGGCTGACCCGATGTTGCTCGAGAGTGCGGTCTTCAACATTGCTCAGAACGCACGTGAGTCAATGGCACCGGGGGGCACGCTCGCCATCCGCACGCGACTTGTCGAAGGTCTTGCAAACGGCGATCGGCGGGCGTTTATTGAAATCGCCGACACTGGACATGGCATGTCGGACGAGTTCATTCGGAGGGGTCTGTTTGCTCCTTATGTGACGACGAAGCCTCACGGTCTCGGTCTCGGCTTGTACACCTCCCAGCAGATCATCCGGATGCACGACGGAGAGATCATCGTTCGTAGTGTACCCGGCCGCGGCACAGTCTTTGGGATTTACCTGCCGATCAACTGAACATTGAGGGACCGTTGAATGATTCTGTGAGCATGACTTTAGGTTCGCAGTTCCGCCTCAAGTCGGAGCGACGAACAGAGTGAACCATTCAGCCTCCCCACGGTAAGATTCAAAAACATGCGCAATGTGATCCTCATTGTTGATGACGACAAACTGCTTCAGGAGCAGCTCGCCTGGTCACTCAAAATCGATTTCGAGTTGATCCAATGCTATGACCGTGAGACTGCGCTGAAGGCCGCGATCAGTGAACGCTACGATCTGGTGCTGTTGGATCTTCACCTGTCGCCAACGCACAAACTGGTTGATGGGCTCGACAATATCAAGGCGCTGCGGCGAGCAAACAGCGATGCGGTGATCATCGTCATGACTGGGGATGAGAATCCGGATGCTCCTTTGCGGGCGATAGAGGTCGGCGCCTACGACTATTTTCGCAAGCCGATTGACCTGCGCGAGTTGAGGGTGATCATCAACCGCGCGCTGGAGCGTCAGAGAATCGAGCGCGAAAACGCCAAGCTTCGTCGCGAGATTGAGAGCCGTTATTCGTTTTCGCAGATCATTGGTTGCAGCGAAGCGATGCAGGGGGTGTTTGTTGCAATCCGTCGCGTTGCAGACAGCAATGTGACAGTCATCGTCCGGGGTGAGTCCGGCACTGGCAAGGAACTGGTTTCAAGGGCGGTTCACTATAATTCGGGGCGTGCCAAGGGCCCATTTGTGAGCGTCAATTGTGCGGCGTTGCCAGAATCGCTGATTGAGGCCGAACTCTTTGGCCACGAACGCGGCGCTTTCACCGGCGCAGTTGGAATGGTCGAGGGGCGCTTTGAAAGGGCCGACGGCGGGACCATTTTTCTGGACGAAATCGGCACCCTCACCCTCCCTTTACAGGCAAAGCTACTGCGTGTTCTCGAAGAACGTGAAGTGACCCGACTCGGCGGAAAACGGACGATTCGCGTCAACGTTCGTTTGATAACGGCCACCAATGAGAATCTTGAAGAAGCAGTCTCGATGGGCCGGTTTCGTGAGGACCTTTATTACCGGATTCATGTCGTGCCCATCAACCTTCCTCCACTTCGTGACCGCCGAGAGGATATTCCGGTTCTGGTCGAGCACTTTCTGCGTCGGTATTGCGCTGAACGAGGGGGCAAAGCGAAACACGTCGATGCCGAGGCAATGCTCTACCTGACCGACTACAATTGGAAAGGCAATGTTCGTGAGCTCGAGAATATGATGCAGCGACTGGTACTCATGACGGATGACGAACTGATCACCAGTTCAATGCTGCCACCACAGATTCTCGATCAGGCTACCAACATCGGCTCGGTGATTTCCAGGGGTGGAGGACGAGGATTGGCGGCTTTGTCGGAAGCGGGTCTCAACCTCGATCAGGAACTGCAGCGCTACGAATATGAGATCTTGCGCGCAGCACTGGAACGGTCGGGCGGAGTGAAGATCAAGGCTGCCCAACTTCTCGGACTGAACAAGGACAAGATGAAGTACCTTTGCCGGAAGTATCAGCTTTAGGATTGGGGGTAAGTTTTTCCCCCTCGCAATGGAAATTCTTGCCATCGATTCAGTTGCATCAAGGAATTCATTGGACTTAACTGGGCCTGAGCGGCAATTGAGACTGGCACTTGAGTTGCTTGAGTAAGCTAGACAGTGTCAGTGGTTTGGAATTCAACGATCTAACACGGAGGAATCACACAGTGGCTAATCAGAAAGAAGTACTCATCAAGCTGACGGACGAGCAACGGAATCAGATCAAGAGTGCGACCGGGCAAGACCTCACCGAACTGAAGGTTGGCATGGTTGAAAGCACCAATCCGCTGGCGGCTAATCCGCTCGAAGATCGGGCGAATCCATTTGGTGCACTCGAAGATCGGGCGAATCCGTTTGGTGCACTCGAAGATCGGGCGAATCCATTTGGTGCACTCGAAGATCGTGCGAATCCGTTCGGGGCGCTCGAAGATCGGGCGAATCCATTCGGGCCGCTCGAAGATCGGGCGAATCCTTTGAAGATTGTTGAGTAGGTTTCCAGTCAATTTCAGTCTGGTCCGGATGGCTTTTTCGCAAGCCGTCCGGGCCTTTCTTTGTTCTCCCGAATGCGGGGGCTCGTGCCCACGATTTAATACCCTGCGGCCTGACCATCTTTGCGGTGATCAGAGCCGGCACGATAGAATCCCCTCATCGGCTGCGGTGCCCGGCCACGCACCGTGCCGCCCACGTTTGCATCCGGCGTAAACATGATCGCCTGGTATCCGCCCACCATCTCGCCGTTGATTGACTCGACCTTGTGCCCCATGACCTGCAATTGTCCGCCAACCAGCGCATAAAGCTGCGACTCGAGACTGAGCTCATTCGGCACCTGATTGTGACGGAAACGAGCCATGTCGGTTGCCGCCTGCAGGTTCGCGCCCAGGTCGAGCACGTTGAGCAGCACCTGCGCAATACCCTGCGCCTGCATGTCCCCGCCCATGAGCGTGACCGTCATCACGGGTTGGCTGTTCTGCATGACGAAGCCAGCGGAAAGCGTGTTGAACGGACGCTTGTGCGGCGCAATCACGTTGGGGCTCTTTGGATCCAGCGTGAACAGCGCCCCCCGGTTGTGGAGAGTGATGCCGTAGCCCGGAACCGTCAGGCCAGAGCCGAAACCCAAATAGAGGCTGTTCACCCAAGCCACCATATTGCCCCACCGATCCGCGGTCGAAAGGACGATCGTGTCGCCCGTGCCATCGGCAGCACCTCCTCGGGCAGCTGCCGTCGCGCGGTCTGGATTAACACGACCGCAGAGCGACCGCGCGTATGGCTTCGACAGTAGTCTGGCAAGCGGGATCGAGACGAAATTCGGATCGCCGTTAAACGCGTAAAGGTCGTTGAACGCCAGCTTCTTCGCCTCGACGACAAAGTGCCAGTACTTTGGATTAGCCGGACCGAGCGTCGCCAACGTCTGACCCGGCGCCCACACCGGGACACACTCCTCGAGAATGTTGAGCATTTCGTCGGTCGCCCAGGTCTGTGCCGGCGGAGGGAGGGTTGAGACTTCATAGCCGTGATAGCTGGTGGTCGCCGGAACGACCCATTCGCCCTTGTAGGCCGCCAGATCGGCAAGCGTCATCGTGCCGCCCAACGCCTTCGACTTGGCAACGATGGCTCTGGCGACCTCACCTGTGTAGAACCCGCTGCGGCCTTTCTGCTGCAGGATGCGGAACGTCCTCGCCAGATCAGCATTGCGATAAATCTGGCCAGGCGCAGGAGGCTGACCGTTGATATACCACGTCGCGATCGAATCAGGATCAACCGCAGCACAACACCCGCGCGGGTCGCTCGGAACAGGCGGTAAACCCTGCGGAAGCCGCCAGTCCTCGGCGATCCGCTCCGAGACTGGGAACCCCTGCTCAGCGTAGTCGATTGCAGCCTGGAGCGTTTCTTTGAAGGTCCTTGAGCCGAATCGGCGCTGCACCTCGTCCCAACCCCAGACAGAGCCTGGTACCGTGACGCCCAGAATGCCGCCCCTGGGCATGCCCGAACCGGGCCCCCAGTTTGCCGGATTCCAGGAATAGCCGAGAGCGTTCATGCGGGCCAGGGTCTGGCCGCTCGGAGCCTTCCCGCTCGCATTCAATGCATACAGTTTGTTCTCCCTGGCGATGTAGATCATGGCGAAGAGGTCGCCGGCGGGTCCCGTGTTCATGGGTTCAACAAGACTGAGCACGGCGGATGCTGCCACTGCGGCATCGATCGCGTTGCCGCCCTTCTTGAGAATGTCCAGCCCCGCCTGCGTCGCGAGCGGCTGGCTGGTCGTCACCATCCCGTTGCGCGCCATCACCTCCGACCGGTGCTGCCGTCCCCATCCCTCAGATCGGTCCCCTTCGACGGCACTGCACCAGGCAGGTTTCGGCGTCGCGTTGCACGGCCGCAGAGGCGACTGTGCAACAAGGAATGATGTGCTCAGCGCTACCGTGGCGAGCAGAAACCAAGTGCACAACTTCAATTGGTGTCGCATTGCTTCTCCCCTTGTCATCGGTCTAAATTAACTCGTCAATTCGCACCGCTGGCCGAAGGAGGAGGCGGCGGCTCACGCGATGACGCGAAAGGTCAGCAGGAAATAGCTTCGTTTCGCGACTCGCGGCTTCGCGTGAGTCTCCCCTCGTGCCCCCGGTTGCGTTGCATTGGCTTCGATGATACGGCTATCCCTGCGTCTTGGGTACACCTTGGAAATCCTGGCGATTCAAAAATGCCAGGTCTGGGCTTTGCCAGTCGCAACTTGACAGGGGTAAATCCTCTGTTCATAATCCCGTCAGCTAACGAGGAAGAATCGTCAAATGTGGCCGGTTCTGGAAGTCCCTTCCGAACCTACTCAGTTGGCCCCTGCTGGGACGGTAAGCCAAGCCTAAAAAGGCAGTTCTCAGGATATTGGCGGACTTGTTGCGATGTTGCATGTCCGTCTGGCTTTCTGGTTGCTGGCGTTTCGCTCTGTTCCGGCATTGTAACTGGATGATCGCGAGTGGCATCTTGCGCCATCACTCGTCCAAAATATAAGGGAGGGGATCAATGAGTACCAAAATGAGAACCCTGGTTGCGAACGGCTTAATGGCGGGATTGCTGCTTGCGGCAATCTCGATCGTTGGCGTTGCGCAATCGGACAACACACAGATCAGCGGCTACGTCAAAGACCAGTCCGGCGCGGTTATCGCCAACGCCAAAGTCTCGGTCAAGAACGAAAAGAATGGCCTCGAAAGAACCGCGGTGACGAGTAGCGAAGGCTATTACATCATCACGCAGCTACCATCAGGGTTTTATACCGTCAAGGCCGAAGCCGGTGGTTTCAAGGTCTTCAAAGAGGAAGGTAGGAAGATCGACCCGAATGTACCGGCGAAACTTGACATTCCGTTGCAGGCCGGACAGGTGAGTGAGACCGTCACTATCACGGCGACGACAGTCGGCGTGCAAACAGAATCGGCCGCGCTCAGCAAACTGATTGACGAGCAGACCATCAAGAACACTCAGCTCAATGGCCGCAACCCACTTTTGCTAGCGGTGTTGAAGCCGGGCGTGCTGGGGGGGTCGCTGGGCGGTAACAGCTTCGGTCTGACGACTGCCGGTTTGGTCATCATTGGCGCTCGGACTCAGGACACGTTGATCACCTTTGACGGCGCAGTCGGTGTGCGGACCCGTTCAAACGGCACCAGCATCGGCGTC
>JANNRD010000527.1:0-17095 GCA_031401095.1 Acidobacteriota bacterium | reverse complement strand
AGGTCGACTTCAACTCAAAACGCTGCAGCTGTCGTCGCGTCGTTGCCACACGAGGTGAAGTGGCGTGCCGGTACGGTAGAGCGAGCGTAGCCCTGGGAACGCTGAGCCCCAGCTCGGCAGGCTTTGGCCGTGACGCGGAATCTCAAGGTCATGCCGAGCTGGGGCTCAGCGTTCCCAGGGCTACGCTCGCTCTACCGTACCGGCACGCCACTTCACCTCGTGTGGCAACGACGCGACGACAGCTGCAGCGTTTTGAGTTGAAGTCGACCTCAAAAAACTTGACTCATTTGCATTAAGTTTTGTCGCCCAGGCAATCTAGAGCATCAGCTGACCGCCATTGATCTCGATCATCTCGCCATCCAGATAACTTGCTGCGTCCGAAGCAAGGAACGCGATGACGTTGCCAACCTCCTCGGAAGTTCCGACGCGGCCAAGGGGAATGCTCTCGACGAATTGCGCGAGCATTTGCGGCGTTGAGACACGGTCGTGGAACGGGGTTGCGATGACACCCGGCGCGACGCCGTTGACTCTCACGCCGTAGCGAGCCAGCTCTTTTGCAAGACCCTTGGTAAAGCACATCGCGCCAGCCTTGGCTGTCGAGTAAGCGGCCGCCCCGGGTCCTCCGCCGTGTCGTCCCGCAATCGACCCGACGATGATGATCACGCCCTGCCGCCGCTCCATCATTTCTTCCATGACTGCCTGTGAGCAAAGGAAGACGCTTCGCAGGTTGAGGTCCATAACCCGGTCCCACAATTCATCCGTAAAGTCCTTGATCAGACAGCGCTCGATCAGATCGCCGGCGTTGTTGACGAGGATATCGATCGCGCCCAACTGAGAACGAACTGCCGCGACGAGCATCTCGACGCCTTCGCGTTTTGAGACATCCGCCTGGACGACGACGACCCGTCTGCCAAGGGCCGATATCTCGCCTGCGGCCTCCTCTGCGCCGCTCTTGTTGCGCAAATAGTTGATCGCGACATCGGCGCCGCATTCGGCGAGCGCAACGGCCGCCGCGCGCCCGATTCCACTGCTCGCGCCGGTCACGAGCGCGACTTGTCCAGTCAGATCGTGTCTTTTCATCTTAGTTCCCGCTTCCCTTCATTTTTGGTGACTTGCAGTCAAGTCTTCCCAGTTCTCAGTTGCGGACCCCCGTTGATCAGGGGTTGATCAGGGGTTGATCAGGGGCCAGCCTCCAACCTAAACGACCGTCTCCTCCGATCTGAGTTCTGGTTGTCCAGCAAGTGGACCAACCCGCCTCCTCAAACCGAGTCTTGAGACGAGAACTCCGGCCACGATGACGGTAGCGCCGAGGCCTCCCCGCCAGCCCAGCTTCTCCGAGAATGCGAGATAGGCAAAGAAGGCTGCCGAGACCGGCTCGAGTGCGTAGAGTATTGCTGCGTGACTGGGAGCCATTTTCCCCTGCGCCCACGTTTGAACCAATGCCGCGAGGACAGTTGCAAAAAGCGCCATATAACCGACCTGAGCCGCGAAGCGCAAGGTGACGGGATTCTCTCTCGCTTCAAGTGCGATCAGTCGCGGCAGTGCGGAAGGATCGGCCACGGAAGCGGTGATCGCATGAAGAATCAGATAGGCGCCGAGCGCGAGGATGGCAACAACGATCACCTGGACCGATGCCAGGGTGCGAACATCGCTCCGCCGGCCAAAGACGCTTGTTGCGACGATGTGCGTCGCCCAGGCGACGGCCGCAAAGAGCACCAGCAGATCGCCTCCATTGAACCCCTGCCCGCTTTTCGGAAGACTGAGAAGACAAAAGCCGCCAATGGCGAGTGCGAGTCCGGCGAGGTTGTCGCGGCTCGGCCGGATACGAAAGAATAGATAGCTGATGATCGGTGTAAAGACGAGGTAGAGACCCGTGATAAAGCCGGCCTTTGAGGCGGTCGTATAGACGATCCCGGTGACCTGAAGCGTGATTCCGGTGAAGACGCAGAGACCGAGGATGGTCCCTTCCCAGATCTCAGATCGCTGAGCCTTCCTTAGATGGCCACCAAAGAGTACGACGAACCCGAGTGCCGCGAGGCCGAAACGAACACTGGTGTAGAAGAAAGGCGAGTACGTCGTCACCACCTCTTTGGTGATGACGAATGTTGTCCCCCACATGAGAGCGAGAGCGCCAAGAGCAAGATCCGCTCGAAGAGTGGTCGTCGCTGGATTTGGATCAGGAGATTGCATGAGATGTGAGACCAAGTGCCCTGAATGATCATGGTAAGGCTTGTGTCTGGCGCCGCAAGCTTACCAAGCTGATCAGGCTGAGTGCAACGCCAGTCTATTTTGGATTCTGGATTTTGGCTTTTGGATTCTCGCTCCCATCCAAAATCCACCATCTAAAATCCAAAATTGCTCCGCTGCGCCTGCTTGACCTCTATTTGAGTGGGCGATAGACTCCGCTCATCCGCGCTTGCGGTACGCGTCACTGATTGCGGATCTCCCTGAGCGCCCCAGCTTCACCTGGAACCTCTCTTGTCATTTGTCGGAGTGCAATGAAGTACTGCCCCGCGTGCCAGCGTCAGTATCCAACGACACAAAGGTTCTGTCTCGAAGACGGACGACAGCTCGCGCTGCGGGACCCCTATCATCTCGTTGGCCGGACGCTTGCCGACAAGTACCGTCTCGATGAGCTTGTTGGCATTGGCGGCATGGGCGCAGTCTACAGCGCTCATCACCTGACCATTGATCGACGCGTCGCGATCAAGATATTGCAGCCGAACATCGCTGTCGGGAACGAGCGCATGCTCGAACTCTTCGAGCGTGAGGCGAGGATGGCTGGTCATCTGACCCACGAGAACATCGCCAATGTCGTCGATGCTGGCCGCACCACCGATGGGCTTGCCTACATCGCCATGGAGTGGCTCGAGGGGCACACTCTTGAGGAGGAGATTGAGGTCAGGCGGCGCTTCAGCTTTGAGGCAACGGGCGAGATACTCGCCCAGATAGCCGCCGCGCTCGACGCTGCTCACGCCAAGCGAATAGTGCATCGAGACCTCAAACCAGCAAACATCATGCTCGTCAAGAGACCCGATTGGGGACCCAATTTTGAGGAGGATGCACCCGCGCAGGTAAAAGTACTCGACTTTGGTATTGCAAAAGTGATCAGCGAGACAACTGGGGCTTCGGTCTCCGCACCTATGGGAACACCGCACTACGCAAGTCCGGAGCAACTCCGGACGGGTGGCCAGATCGATGGCCGATCGGACATTTACTCTCTTGGCGTGGTTCTCTTTCGCATGCTCACCGGTCAGTTTCCCTTCGAGAGCAATGCACTTCATGAGGTTATCCAGCGACAACTCAACGAACCTCCGCCGTTGCTGCGAACCCTGCGCCCGGATGCCCCGGAACAACTCGAAGTCCTGATCAGCCGGCTCCTTGCCAAGCAGCCGGATGAGCGGCCGCAACGCGCGCGCGACGTTGTCGACCTCTACTTTCAGGCGATTGGAGTTTCGATCGAAGCAAATCGGGCGTCGGCAAACTCGCGAACCGGTAGTCAATGGAGCATGGCACGGTTTGATGAAGCGACGCATCTCGATCAGCCGCAGCCAACCGCGACCAGTCTTTCTCGCACGACGACCTTCTTGAAGACACGTCGGTCGCGCCTTCTTGCTGGCTTGTTGTTGCTGCTTGTTGTCGCTGGGGGAGTCGCGTCTTACCAGAAGTATCGAGGGAGAGTCGCCAGCGTACGCCGCCACCTGGCGATCGGGACCTTCCAGAATCTGTCATCAGATCGGGAGCTGGATGGGCTCGAGAGAATCGCGCCGGAGTTGCTTGTCGCCAAGCTCTCCTCGGTGCGCGGTCTGCAGATCATGAGCCCCGCACAGATGCGCGATGCGGTCAATAAACAGAGTGGTGGAGCTGGCAGATCGGCCGACACAGGCGCGCTACTCGAGGAGGCAAGCCGCGCCGGCGCGGGAGCGGCGGTCCTCGGCTCGATCTCCCGCAATGGATCGCGCTTCCGGCTTGATGGACGAATCGAGGACGTCCCAGGCGGTGGCGTCTTCTTTGCAGACTTTGTCGAGGGAGCGCGGGTAGAAGATATCTTCGACATGATCGACGCCCTCGCGGCAAAGATAGCAGGCGCTTACAAACTAACGATCGAGGACACGCGCCGGGTTGCCGATCTGACGACGCGTTCATATCAGGCGCTGCAGTTCTATCAAGCAGGATGCGACCGCCTCCTCGCTCACGATTTTGAGCCGGCGGTCAGAAATCTCGAGAACGCGACCAAGATCGATCCGAATTTTGCTCTCGCTCATGTGCAACTTGGACGCGCGCTGAAGCTCTCAGGCAACCGTGCTGGCGCAAAGGAAGCCTTTGCAAAGGCGATGGCACTACGTCAACGGACCGGCGAGTACGACCGCCTGCTGATCGACGGCTACTACCAGCTGACCGCTCAGAATGATCGCGCCAAGGCGAGCGCAAGCTTCGAGCAGTTGCTGGTGCGATATCCGAGAGACAAGGGCGCCCTGCATGCGTTGACGGAGATTTATCGGGATCTGAAGCAGTACGATCGATCAATCGCATATGGTCGGTTGGCTCTCACGATCGATCCGCAGTTTGGCGCGGTCTGGAATGCGATCGGATACACATACCTGCTGACGCATGATCACGTCAACGCGATCGACGCTTTTAAACGCTATGCCGAAGCGGAGCCCGGAAATCCAAACCCTCACGATTCGCTTGGGGATACCTACACCGAGGCGGGCCTCTATGACGAGGCCCTCGCTGCCTATCAACGCTCGTTTGAGATTCAGCCGAATTTCTACGATTACAGTGCGCTTTGGAAGAGGGCGGAAGTCTTCTTCCTCAAAGGTGATCACGTCCAGAGCGTGACGAATGCGGAACAATTTCTCCGCAACACGACCGAAGCCAATCGCCGGCTTGGGGAACAGACGCTGGCGAGGGTGGAGCTTTATCGTGGGAGTCTGGCGCGAGCGCGTGATCATTTCTCGCGGGCGCGGGAGGCAGCGCGCCGGTCCGAGAGCAAGGGTCCTGAAGCAGACACGCTTTTGCGAGAAGCGAGTCTTCTCTCAGGGTTGGGCCAGTACGATAAAGCGCTGAAGCTGGTCAACGAGGTGCGCCTGTTGACACCGCAGAGCCGGAATTGGATCGGTCCACTGGTGCTGACGCTGGCATTGAGCGGTAAGACTGACAAGGCGCAGCAGGAGTTCACGGCTCAGGGGTTGAAGACGCCGAGTCCGCTTGATTTCGAGTTGCGTGCGCGTCGAGCGCAGTCGCGTGGCGAGTATCAGACCGCGATCGGGTTGTGGACGAATCTTCGCGCGCAGATGCCAGCGGTATCGCGAAACTTCGAGCTGGCGCTCGCCTATCTCGGAGCCGGTCAGGGCGGAGCGGCTGAAGGCGAACTTCGCGAATTTCTCAAGGCTCGCCCGGTGCCTGACCTTGGCAGCACCAGCCCGATCAACCCTTTTTACGACACTCGGTACATTCTCGGGCACTTCGCAATGGCGCGCGCCTCCGAAGTGCTCAACAAATCGGACCAGGCGAAGGAATACTACCGCAGATTCCTCAGCTTCTGGGGTGATGCGGACTTCAAGCTCGAAGAGATTGGCCAGGCGAAGGCGCGGCTAAGGGTTCTCGTGGGCGAGGGAAAATAAATCCAAAATCGACAATGACTACTGCCAGACCACCTCAAAGAATCGTAAATTGACGTTCTTTCCCTTTAGTTTTTCGGTCCCGAGTTGGCGAACTTGAATGCTTTCATCGAGAACCTGGGCGGTGTTTTCAGTGATGATGATCTGGCCGGCTTTGGCTATTCCTTCAAGACGCGCGGCGGTGTTGATCGTGTCGCCAATCGCCGTGTAATCAAGCCGCGACTCAGAACCAATATAACCAACAATTGCCTGCCCAGTATTGACTCCGATGCCGATCGCGATCGGTGGCATCTGATCGGCGGCTAGTTGCTGATTGAAGACGACCATCGCGCGCTGCATATCGATCGCTGCCCGGACGGCCTGAATTGCGTCCAGTTCACTCGCATAGGGCGCCCCGAAAAGTGCCATCAAGCCATCACCGATGTACTTATCGAGTGTGCCCCCATGTTTGAAGATCACCTCGCTGACAAGTGTGAAATAGCGGTTGAGCAGGCTGACGATCAGTTCCGGTGAACTGTTCTCTGACAGTGAGGTGAAGTTCCGGACATCGGCAAAAAGGGCGGTCACCTTCTGTCGTACCCCACCGAGTTTGATTTTCTCGGGACTGCGTAGAATCTCATCGACCACCTGACGTGGGAGAAACCGTTCAAATCTTGCGCGCGACTCCGCCTGTCGTTGCAGCCGTTCATGGTTGATGACGGTGCTGATCGCGATCCCGGTTTGGACCGCAACCGCGTTGAGGATATCAAGATCTTGAGCCGAGAAGGTCTCTGTCAGGTCGTAGTAGTCGGCATAGATGATGCCCAGCAAACCGCGCGGTCCGATTATCGGCGCCGCCATGACTGATCGAATCTGGTGGGCAATGATGCTGTGAGAAGCGAGCGCCTGATTGTCCGCCTGCGCATCCGTCAGCAGCACCGAGACACGCTCCCGCGCGACCTTCTCAAAGATGGTCTTGCTGATTGGTAGCGGTCGGCCTACTTCTCCGTCTTCACGTGTCTGTGATCCGGCTTCCTCAAACTCGCTCTGCTCGTTCTTCCGGAAGATAAAGCTCCGCGAGGCCGGGGTCGACTGCAGGACTATCTCAAACACCTTCTCGTAGATCTCATCCAGTGAGAAGGTCGATCCAAGTTTCTCTCCAAGCTCGTAGAACAGCCGCAAAAGACGCTCGAGCTTCTCGAGCTGACGTCGCAGGATATCCGGCGAAACCTCCTGGGAGAACTCGGTGCCCTGAAGCGATGTAGTGAGCAGATCCCCAGGAGTCCGTTGCAGCATCTGACGAAACTCGGCGCTCTCAGTGGTCGGATGGTCCCGGTGAACTGTAATCGTGCTATTACCGATCTTGATGACATCGCCATCATCGAGGCGAAGATCGAAATGGGATGCGAGGACCTTTCCGTTGACGATCGTTCCGTTGCCGCTTGCAAGGTCGCGGATCGTCAGCCCTGCCGCGCGCTCGCGGATGACAGCGTGGTGACGTGAGACGCGAAGATCATCGAGGACGAGACCGTTCTTTGCGTCACGGCCGATCGAGACGTCGGGTTGCCGCATCTCGAAGTTGCTGCGCTTGTTGCCAAGCCCGTGAATCTCTAGACGAGTCATAGTTCAAAACTCATAGTCGCGTCCGACGTCGGCGACTCTCAGACGTGGTTCATTGAGCAGGGCCACCTCCGCGATGATCTGATCGCGATAAGGAGCCTTCAAGTGTACCCCATAGACCGTGATGTCGGAACGCAGCTTTTTCATCTCCGCCAGCAGGGTCTCCGGCGAATGATGCTCTGAAACGCGGGCGAGATCCGTCAGCGCATTGGGGAACGAAAGATCTATGAAGACGGCGCGGAGGTTTCGACAGTCGTTTGCGACCTCCCAGATTCGCTCGGTAGCACCCGTATCGGAAGTAAAAAGTACCGAGCTCTTTTCGTCTTCGACCAACAATCCATGAGTCAGCACGGTATGCGTCACCGGTACCGGAAATAACTTCAGACCTTCAGCGAAAAAGGTCTCGCCGGAGCGAATCGGATGATGCTCGAGTAACTCCGTTTGATCGTTGCGCAGCGTTTCAAGCGGAATCCATATCCGCGGGTTGAAGATGTACTTGCGCAAGGCATCGAAATCCGCGGCGGTTGCGTAGAGGGCTATCGGCTGACGCAATTCATCGAAGAGATCAGTGATGAGCATCGGCAGCGTCGCCGTGTGATCGAGATGCGTATGGGTGATGACGATTGCGCGAAGGGCGATTTGCTCCTCGCGCGTCAATCCGATCGCGAGGGCGCCAGCGTCGATCGCCAGCGTCTCATTGATCAGATAAGACGTCAGCAGTTGATGCCGACCATCGCGGGTGCTGGGAACGATTCTGACTCTCACAGTGAGTTGAGCTTCGCGCGAAACTGCGCGAGCGCCTGATTGTCCGGATTGACCTTTTCGAGCTGAGCGAGAGACTCTCTCGCGTCCGCCGTTTCGCCCTTATCGATGAGCGCGGTGATCAGATTCTGCAAAGTCTTCTCGTGACGTGGATCGTACCGAAGCGAGATTCGGAAATTCGCTATCGCTCGATCCGTCTCCTTCGGTGCGCGCAAGTAATAGGCCAGGCCAAGGTCTGTCCGGACATTGACATCCTTTGGCTGTAACTTGAGAGCCTGCTCGTACCACTGTGCGGCTTCCGGAAACCGATCCAGATCAAAGCTCACATTGCCGAGACTGACGAGCGCGTTAAAGTCCGCCGGTTTGACCTTCTGGGCCCGCTGGAAGAACTCGAGTGCCTGGTCATAGCGCTTGATTTGATAGTAGAGGTCGCCGGCCTTCATCTGCGCCTCAAAATCCTGCGGTGCAGCATTTGCACGTTCGATGGTCGCCGCGACTTCGCCCTGCATTCCACCGGCTGCAGTGGCATCGCCCGCGGTCGGCGGATGATCTGCTGGAATCTGAGCCGTGCTCCTTGCCCCAACCGGCTCAGGCACGGCCGACGGCGTCGAGCGGTTGATCGAATTCGTGGCGACGTAACCGATGATCAGCCCCGCCAACAGGCCAATGATCCCATAAAGAGCATTATCTTTGTTCATGATGAGGGGTTCATGAGGGTTCGTGATCAGGGTTCACGATAGAGGTTTGCGGTCCACCGTCACCAACGTCGAGTTGGGCGCAGGCTGCGGAGTGATTGCGGCTTCGTTTCATCGCAGCGTGCTATGTCTCGGCTCTTCTGGTGCCCAGGTGCTCTGATTCGTCAGGATACGCAATCCGTGACGACTATTTCTTGACGTGGCACTGATCGCACTTAACCGGTCCTTCGCCCTGCTTCGTGACGGGGCCTGCATCCTTGGGTTTCCTCGTAATCTCGCCCTTGTGGCAATCGATGCAGTTGACGTGGTACGCCTCTTTGCTCCAGAGCTCGGTCCCGTCCCCGCTCTTTGGCGTCTTTGCGTTGCCCTCTTCGCGGAGATGGCACTCCGCGCACAGCGGAATCTTCTCGACTTTGCCTCCCTTGAAGCTCTCAAGAGTCAAGCCCTTATTGGTATGATGGCAGTAGGTGCAATCGGAAAAAGGCAGATGCTTCTGGTGCGTGAACGCGACCTCACCCCACTTTTCATCTACCGACGGAATGATCAGATCGTCCCCCGGTAGCTTCTGCCCCTGCGTCGCAGCGCTCGCTGAATACGCAACCATGAAACCAACAACAATCAGAGCCTTAATCTTCATCCTTTGCCCCTCTATTCTCTGCTTAATGCACCGCCCGGTGATCAGAGTAAACCCCCGCGACGAAAGGCGTCAACCGGAGGCCGGAAAGACTTTTAGTTCTTCTCCGTGACACTTCGCACAGGCACCCTGACCCGACGGCCCGTATTCACCGCTGAAAACGGTTCGCCCGCCGTGTGAGCCACCGTCATGACAACTAAAGCACCCTTTCCCGCTGCGTTCGCGATCGGTCGTGTGCTGCCTGACACGCATTGTTCCTGGCTTGGCGGCCGGCCGGTTATAGCCTCCGCTGATCGTGTGACAAGCGCTGCAATCAGCCTTCGCATATCCGACATGCGTATCGTGTGAGAACCGTGCGCCATAGGCCAGGCTCCGGTAGTCGCGTGCGGCCACGCTGGTGGCGATTTGCGTATGACAGACAGCGCATCCGCTCTTCTTCGCCGCCTTCTCATCCCGGCTCGCGGGAGTGTGGCAGGCATAGCACTCGGGGTGGGACGGAATGAGCCGTGCTATTCGCTTTTGTGTAGGCTGGTGGCACGCCGCGCAATCCAGCTTCTTGCCGTCCGGGTACTGGTACCCGCCGTGCGCCTCGTGTTGCTTCGTGTCAAAGAAGAGATTGTAGTCGTAGCGTCGCGGGAACTCGCGTTGCGGGGGGCGGCTCGTCAGACCCTGAGCAGTCTCATGACAAATAGTGCAGGTCGTCAATGAGCGCGAAGTGAATTGCACAACATGGCATTCGATGCAGGCGCGATGACCGGGAAACGAAAGCCCGAGGTGTTGGTTGCGAGCGGGATTCTCGACCACGGATTTGGGGGTCGCGGATCGTTCGTGACACGAGTCGCACTTCAGCTCACGCGTCGACCCGGTCCCGGGGATCTTGACGGAGCCGGCATGCGACTGGTGTGTGAACCGGCTGTAGTCCGTTTGCTTTGGCTTCTCGGGAGTCTGACTGGCCCAGCCGAAGGGAACCAGCAGAATGACAACGAGGAGAGCCTTCAGCGGGCCTCTGCTTCTCTGCTTCTCTGTGTTTGTCCTGATCGTCATGGCTGCGGTTTCGGCGTCGGCGTTGCGGCCGGCGTTGGAGCCGGCTTTTTGTAGAAGTGACTGGGTGGCGGAAGTGCGATGCCGCCCTGACCTCGCTTCCTTATCGTCGTCAGCGAGTGACAGTAGTTACACTTCGCCGTCTCGACCGTGACCGCGCCCTCGATCTTCTGCTGCATCTCCTTGCGATGACACTCAACGCAATTGCCAGCTCGTGGTTGCTTCTCTTGAGTGCGCCTGTCAGCGGTAAAGAAATCGGACCGCTTGTCCGCCCGCTTGCCAGTCGCGTGACACTCGAGACAGCTCTTTGTATCAGTGCCGATCGCCTCCTCGTGCGTCTTGTGACTGAATGCCTTGAGCGGCTTCGAGCCGGGCTTTGCGCCAGGCTTTGTGACATTCAATTCAGGTGCAATGATTTCGCGATTGAACCAGAGCACCGCGCGCTCGGAACCGGCACCCTTCGCCTTCTTCTCAATCGCATGACAGCCGACGCAATTCGTGGCAAAAGACGCACTCTTCGCTGGCACTTCCTTGATGTTGGAGTGACAGACGAAACACTCTGCGTGGCCAGGCGCGCCTGCCTTGACACCAGCCGCGAACTCGACCGTCGCGATCCTGACTGGCTCGCGGTTGATCGTATGGCAGGCAGCGCACTCGAAGTTGTCCTTTTCCTTGAACTTCTTCTTGTCTTTGAATCGCTCCTTGAAGAGAGCGGAACCATCAGCGTACCCGGTGTGGTCGCTATGAGAGTAATTGTCGTAGAACTGCGATTCCGCGCCCACCGCGACATTTGGGAATGGGCGGACATTCTTCCTCAGCTCGCTCAGTCGGGTTGAAGCGTGGCAGATGAGACACATTTTCGGATAGGTCTGCTCTCTGGTGGTCGCATCGCGTCCAGTCATGGCATGGCAATCAGTGCAGGCTGAGTGCGTAACTTTGCTCTCGGGCTTCGAGTTTGGGAAGCCGGTCACTTTGGGCTGATCGACCGTCGGAGTCTGATGGCAGTAGCCGCAAGTCATCTCCTGCGGCTGTCCCTTCTTCAAGACGCCGTCGAGGCGGCCCTTATGCGTCGCGTGACTGAACTTCGAATAGTCGATCCTTTTCTGTGAACCCGCGCCGCCCCGCTCGAGGGTCTGAGCAGCAAACAGAGTCGCGAGAAAGAGGATGAAGGCTGTTCTTTGCATTTTGCAAACGGCGTCTCACCGTCACTGACGTGTCATTCTCTCCCAAATTCTCCGGCAGCAAACTAGAGATTCGGGTGACGTGGGAACTTGACGTACGGCAACCGCACACCGCGGACGAATATCTGATCGGCGCGGATACTCTCTGCCGCTTCGAAGCCAACGCTTCCGGCAGCCGCAATGATATCGTCCTGATCGATTCCGTCGCCGCTGACGCCGACCGCGCCCACCAGAACGCCGTTCTTGTATAACGGAACGCTGCCCGCAAAGATCTGAATACCATTCCTCAGATTCGGAATCGCGGTGCAGGCGGTGACTGGCTGTCCGGCGAGTATCCTGACGAGCGCAGATTGCACGAGGGCCGTTTGCAGGCCGACGTTAAACGGGCTCCAGACGCCAATCGCCTTCGAGAAAGGACCATTCAATGTGTCGTTTATCCCGTCGGGGAAGAAAGGCCGGCTGAGAAAGCCGTTGGCGCGATCGCTGAAAGCGACCGCGCCATCCATGCGAACGCCATCGGCCGCGGCTGCGTCGACAAACTTTGCAAACCGTCCACCTTCGGCCGCGCGGAGGAGAGCGCCTGCGGCGCTGTTGCTAAAGAAGGCCGCCGTCCGCGCCTTCTGCGCAGAGACATCAAATCCAAAGATCGGTGCGTCGGCCGTGCTGAAGATGCCAAGCACTTTCCCATCGACGTCGACGACCGCGACATTGACCTCGGCAGGAGAACCAAGAGGACGACGGATTGCGGCGCGCGTTCTGGCGGCCTGTTGCACTGCCAGCGTCAGAATCCGCGTCACTTCGACCTCAGTCAAGCGCTGCGCATTGAGCGAATCGCTGCCTTTGGCCGGAAAGAAGCGATCATCGACGCGACCGGTAATGCCACCCAACGAAGCTGTCCTGAACCGCGAGGCGGCAGCGGCGCGAATCGGGAATCTCGCGTCGACCACTCCAGGGAGTGTGTTGAACGAGGGAGCCGGACTTCCGCTCTGCGCAGAATTGACGAAGGGTAGTCTGACGCCATCGGCCAGGATTTGATCTCCGCGAATCGCTCCAGGCGCCTCGAAGCCCAATGTTCCAGCGACGGCAATAATTTCCTCCGGTGACTGGTCGAGGTCAGATGCGTCGATGTCGATCGAATAGAAGTTGTCGCCTTCGATCCCGATGCCACCCGCCGCGACTCCGTTCTTGAAGAGGGGTACTCCACCGGGGTCGCCTGCCAGACCGAGAGGAAGATTCGGAGTCTTGATATCCGAGCAGGGGAGCTGCGAGAACTGCACTCCAAAGAGAGGCCCACCCGCTTGAAAATCGATGAGCGGGGGAAAATGCTCCTGAATGATAAAGCTCGCAGTTCTTGAGGTGAACGCATTGCCTTGAGTACTGAAGAATGCAGCCGTCCCGGCCTTTGAGATGGCAGCGAACTCCGCTGGCACGACGACATCCTGAAGACCATCGGGATCAGTTGGCTTGAGTTTGGCGCCGGTCTGAAGATTGAAGGCTCCAATACGGGTTGTCGCCGGTGCTCCGGTCATCTTAAAGACACCGAGCACGGTCCCCTCATGATCGACGACGGCGACGGTAACCAGGATATTCAGCTGCCTTGCGCGCGACACGGCTTGCCCGATGATTGACTGAACATCGGCTTCACTGAGCCCGGTCTGCGCGACGGAGGCAGGTCCCTGGAGACGCAACTGGACCGCGTTACTAGCTGTTCCGGTGGCGCTCACAATGAGATCAACCACCCCCCCGCCGAGATTGGATGGAATGACGATGTTGATCTGATCGAGACCCGCAAAGCTGCCCTGCGGTCCGGCATACATCGGGACGATATCGATACCACCGACACGAACTTTCAAGTCCGTGGCCTGGCCGAGTCCGGTTCCGAAAAGGGTCAGATAGTTTGGACGCCAGACAGCGCCGGGATCGATCGCTCTCGCCGAACCATCGGGATTAACCACGGGCTCAAACGATGCTCCATCGAAGGTCGTCAATGCGACCGGAACCCCGCGGCCATCCGCAGTAAAGGTAAAAAGCGCCGGGGCGGCAGATGCGATCACCAGCTCACCCGTCGAGGTCGAGCCGCTCGACGTAGTTACCGTCACCTCGACGCTGCCGAGAGCGATCTCACTGGGAATCAGGTAATTGACCTGACCGGGTGAGACAAAGAAAAGAGGAGCGAAGGACTCAGTTGAGTTGGCGTCGACAAGACGTACGGAGGTGCCACCTAGTTCCGTTGGAAGAGGCAAGCCCCCAGCATGTTCTGTCCTTGTGGCGAGATCAATTCCGAAGGCAGCGGCGATCGTTCCCGGCGCGACTGCCTCGGTATAGCTCGCGGCGTTGACCGTCACGACGGGAGCCGACTGGGCGCTGCCAAAGTTGATGCCTGCCATGAGCGCGACGAGTAATGCGCCGAGAAGCGCCGCGACACGCTGCCGAGAGAGGTTCGCGGTCCTGCCCGCATGATCGCTGCTTTTGAGCCGCCAGACTGTCATTCGAAACCTCAAATCGCCGCAAATCAGCGGCCTGCTACCGAAATCCTTCGCCAAGCGTCAACGAGGGACCCATGTCTTCGGAGGTAAGTGAAACGAACTATAGCGTTGAGAAGTGGAGCCTGCAAGTGAAAGTAGGCGAGCTGGCATTGTCTCAAACAGCCAGAGAAGCAAAGGAACAGACGGAAGTTGACGGAATCCACAGAACTGCCCAATCCTCCCTCCATATGTTCCGCAATTCTCCTTTTGCTGGGATTGCCGCGAAGGCGTCGAAGCAGGAGAGGCCAGGACGAAACCATCGCCCGAGACCCACAGCCCCGTGTTTGACTTCGTCGCAAGCTCTGTGTTATCAAGCGCGTAGTCTAAGTCAGTGTCTCTTTGCAATGTTGGTGTCATCGTCTCGGCGATGATCCATGTTGGACAAGTCCCCTGGCCTGAAAAAGCCTTGGTTGTATCGTCCGGATTGGCTCGATTTGCAAGCGCTCGCGGCCTTTCCTTGCGTTCTCTTTCTTGATGGTTGGATGTTCGGGGAGGCGGCAGTGCGAATCCTTAATCTCCTCATAATCTCCACTCTTGTTCTCGGCGTGTCGGTGACCGCCGTTTGCGGACAAGCGTCGCCTTCACCGAGTGCAAGCCAACCGCAAAAGCCGGAACCGACCAAAAAGGAGCCGGAGAAAAAGGAGCCGGAGAAGAAATCCCCTCCGCCCAAATTACCGGATGAGAAACCGCTGGGCGCGGCGGGCTCTTCGCCAGTCAAACACTCCGAAATCGAGGATGCCGATTTCAAGGTCATCAACGACCGCTGGCGTACTGGGTTTCCCGTCGACCCTCGCTACATCAAAGGCAGCATCGCGAATCCCTATCGACAGAACGTGCTCAAAGGTGACTATCCGATCCTTGGCCAGCACACGTTTCTCAATCTCACCTTCGCGACCGAGACGACCTTTCTTGCGCGGCGTCTTCCCGTACCGCAGGATGTGAGCACGGTCAAGCCAGGTAGTTTTGAGTTCTTTGGACGCGGCCGCCAGGAAGTACTCCTTCAGAATTTTATTTTCGGAATGGACCTCTTCCATGGTGATACATCGTTCAAGCCCGTCGACTGGCGCTTTAAGATTACAGGGATTGCCAATATCAACTACGTGCGCGCGCGAGAGAACGGGATAGTCAACATCGATGTGCGGCGAGGTGTGGATCGCACCGATGGTTTCGGGTCGGTTGAAGACCTCTTCTTTGAGGTTCGGCTTGGGGACACAACAAAGCTCTTCCCGTTTCTTCGTGGTCAGGGCTCGAAGGGCGGGCGCTCGCCTTTTTTTGACTCGACTTCACTGCGCGTCGGCCTGCAGGCCTTCACCAGCGACTTTCGTGGTTTTATCTTCAGCGACGCCAATCTCGGTGCGCGGGTATTTGGGAATTTCGCTTCAAATCGCTGGCAGTTCAATCTCGCCTATTTCGATATGCTCGAGAAGGACACGAACAGCGAACTGAATATCATCAATTTCCGCCGGGTGCGCTTTCGTGACCAGAAGGTTTACATCGCGAATCTCTACCGGCAGGACACCTTCATCAAGGGATACACAGCCCAGTTCAGCCTTCACTACAATGACGACCGCCCAAGCCGCCAGTACGACGTCAACGGGTTTCTGGTAAGGCCTGCCAAGATCGGGACGATTCGGGAGCATCAGGTCAAGGCCGGGTATCTAGGCTGGGCCGGGGATGGCCATGTCGGGCGGATTAACGTCACTCACGCCTTCTATCAGGTATTCGGTCGGGATGACTTCAACCAGATCGCGGGCCGCCCGACGGACATCAACGCTCAGATGGCGGCTGGAGAGGTCTCGATCGATTATGACTGGCTTCGGTATCGGGTTGGTGTGTTCTACAGTTCTGGAGACTCGAAACCGGGTGACGGACAGGCGCGCGGTTTTGATGCAATTCTTGACAGCACCAGTTTCGCGGGCGGCAAGTTCAGCTTCTGGAACTCACAGGGCGTGCGTTTGACTCAAACTGGATCAGCGCTGGTCGAGACAAGGAGTCTGTTACCGAGTCTTCGCAGCAGCAAGATCGAGGGGCAGGCGAATTTTGTCAATCCGGGTCTGACCCTTTACAACGCCGGGATCGATGCGGATCTGACACCGAAGCTCCGCGGGTTTTTGAATTACAACTATCTGCGATTCAATCGAACGGAGCCGGTCGAGGCACTGCTCTTCCAACCGGGGATTCGTCACGAACTGGGTCACGACCTTGGCCTCGGGTTCATCTACCGACCGTATTTGAGCGAGAATGTGATTCTTGCCGGGGGAGTAGCAGGGCTCAAACCGGGGAATGGCTTTACCGACATCTATAGCTCGAACTGTAATGGCACTCCGCTCGGTTGTGGCGCGGGGCGGCCGTCACTGTGGTCGGCCTTTGTGACGCTGAAGTTTGTCTACTGAGATTGCGAGCTCGCCCGGCTCACAATAATTCCTTTCGTCGAGACTGATCATGAAACAAGCCAGCCAGATAAAACGCGCAAAGTTCATCTTTCTCGCAGCTCTCGCGCTCATGCTGGCGCTTGGCTTGTGGACGAACAACGAAGGACCGCGTGCCGCTGAGCCAACGCAAAGGCAACCGAAGATCAATCCGAAGAGCGTCGGCTGCATCTCCTGTCACAAAGGCACCGAATCGATGCATGCTGACAATGATGACGACGTCGGTGTCGGTTGCGCTGATTGCCACGGAGGGGATCCAACCGCGACGACGAAGGAGCAGGGGCACGTCAAACCGCGATTCCCGGAGATCTGGAAATCGACCGCCAACCCGGAACGCCTCAATGCCACCTGGAACAAGGAGAGTGACGAGTTTATCCGCTTCATCAACCCGGGGGACTTTCGCGCCGCCGATGTCTCTTGCGGCAAATGCCACGAACGTCAGGTCGTCTGGTCGAAGAAGAGCATGATGACGCACGGCGGGATGCTCTGGGCGGCGGCTCTCTACAACAACGGAGGCTATCCGTTCAAAGACGCACGGTTTGGTGAGAGTTACGGGGCAGACGGCGCGATGCAGATGGTCTTCACGAATCCGCCACCAACGCCGG
>JANNRD010000526.1:0-1966 GCA_031401095.1 Acidobacteriota bacterium | reverse complement strand
GTCGCCTTGTAGAATGAGCGAGAAAATGGCCTGAAAATCGGCCCCAGATCCTGATAGCATAAGCTCTCCCTTCGGCAGATACGTTTCGTTTCAAGCCGGATACTGCTGACTTGTAATTAGGTTGGTAAGCGCTGTAACCATAAACATCTGCCAGAGCGATGTCAACGGGTCGATGTCTTCACGGGCCGATGTTCGGAGTGTCGCCGATTTGTCACGGCAACTGTTTCCAGACCAGGACGAGCCGGACACTGATCCGCACGCGTCACGATATTCACGCGCTACGTCCTACCCTCGCGCCCAATATAACATCCCCGAGACGGACAGCGGAGCAACGATCTTGACACCAAACTATCCAAGAGTATGATTGCGCCGTCGTCTTTGCTTGATATCAATTTCGAAAGGGCTTCGCTCAGCCAATCATGCCAGATGACCAGGCGAATCGTCGGTTGAATCGGCCAAGCCGTACCGACGTTATGACAAACGTGATAAGACCATTACCTTATGGTCGTCATTGCCCCTCCAGAGCTGTCGGGTCGGCCCGCTGAAACCTTACCGTCAGGCGACCCAGACATTGCCACTCAATGCAAATCCCGAGAGGAATCGAGACAATCGATTGGACATGAGCGAAGGCAATTCCAACTACGTCGGCCACAGGCAGCGCCTCCGCGATCGCTTCCTCAAGTCTGGACTCTCCGGCTTCGCTGATTACGAAGTGGTCGAGCTGCTCCTAACTCTGGCGATCCCTCGCTCGGACGTGAAGCAGCCGGCCAAGGCATTGATCGCACGGTTCGGGAACCTCCGCGACATCCTCGACGCGCGAATCGAAGAGCTTCGCACCGTGGAGGTGATCGGCGCGGTCACTCCCGTTGCCCTCCAGCTCATCAAGGCCGCGGCGACGCTGTACCTCCAACAAAGCAGCGAGGGCCGTGACTCAGCCTATCGCCCGCTCCGCGATGGCGTCGAGACCCTCGAGGAGGGCACAATCGACCGGGCTGCGGTCTCTCCTCGCCGCGTCGTCGAAGCTGCTTTGCAATTCTAAACCTCCTCATCGGGATCGCTCAGTTAGATTGATTGCTTGAGCGTCTGGATACCTTGCGCAGTCACGAAAGCGGTGTAGAAGAGTCCCACACGGAACGAGATAACCTGCGGCTCTCCGTGCTCGAACGCCTTCCTAAGTTCCGCAAGATGCTCACGCTCAATCCGGGACCCATCGAGACCTACCTCGGCCTCTGAGAGTCCCGCTTTCATCGGCCAGAAGATTGATGCCGCCTTCTCGGGACCAGGATAGGTAACGTCGGCCCTAAGGGCGCGGGTGGCAAATTCGAGGACCGCCAGGATGCTCTGCTTGGTCAAACGCGGATGAGCTTCGAGTATCTGCTCGATCGTCTCCGCGGCAGCCTACTTCTCCAGGACTAGTTCTACGGTGACACGCGTGCCTGCGACGACCGGCTTACCCATCTGGACACTTCCTGGACTTGGCGGGCAACAGTTGTATGACTGTAGTCGAAGAGCGCGACAATTGGGAGGTATCCGACTGGACTGCGTGCGGCAGGTTGGCTATTCTTGAGATTGTCTAATACTGAACGGTAATTCATCCTCGCTTCTCCGATTATCAAAGCCTGTGTGCTGCGAAAGTCATGACTCTGGCAAAATCACCCGTCAGCCCCGCAATGGTCGCCTCACAAGCAGGTTCTTACGTTGACGCGTAACGACCGAGCTGAGACATCTTGCGAGCACCGATGTCGTGTCTTGTGAAGGGTCGACCCACGACGGACGCGGTCCCCAGTTTAGCGCTGAGCAATGGCAGGATCGAATGCCAGTACGCGGTTACGTTGCGCGCGTGCCCGGAAGTCAAGTACTTGGGCACAGAATAACTGGGTGGTCTTTCAACCTACGTTGCCCCGCTTAGTATGAAAGGAACTCTTCATGAGGATAATGTCTCAGATTACGTCGCTTATGTTGATAG
>JANNRD010000525.1:0-8217 GCA_031401095.1 Acidobacteriota bacterium | reverse complement strand
ACCCCCACGCAGGTTGATGATCAGGAAGCCGGGTATGTGAGTCCACAGTGGCTTGCTGGCGATCCCCGCGCCAAGCACGCGATCCTGAATCTGTCCGAGTCGCGTTCTAGACGTCATGGGTAGTACCCAGCCTCGCATCAGGTCCGGCGGAGACCAGACCCCGGACCGTCGCACCATTCAAAAAGAAACTTCGAATGTTGTCTCTCGATCGCAGCGCGCCGGTGCGACGATCCTCGAGATCGAGGCTCGACAGCCGGGCCTGGCGATCAGCCGCGTAGACATATGGCTCTATCCAGAAGTGCTTTCCAGGTGGCTGATAGCGCAGTCGGGCCCAGCCTTGCGGCGCGGGCGTTCCACCCTCGATGTTGGGCGGCAAGCCGGTGCGACGGTCTTCGGCTCTCAGCCATGTGAAGGTGTTTCCAAAAGTCCAACTTGGTGCTATTCGCCACTCGAGCTTCTGTTCGATACCAAAAATTCGCGCGTCGCCATAGTTGGCGCGGACAAGCACAGGATTGGTCGACGCGGGCACAAAGACGACGCCATTCGGGTCCTGCGAGCTGATTCTTTGATCGCCAAGTTGGAGCCCGACGGCGCCCGGCGGAAGTATCAGCGACTGCACCACCACATTGTCGTAGATGTTATTGACGAAACCCACGAGATCGAAGCCAACAGGGCCACGGTAAAGGTGAACCCCTCCCTCATACGTCCAGCTTGTCTCCGGCAACAGCTGTCTTACCGAAAGCCCCGTTGAAACAGCACTCCGATCGGCTGTCGATCCGATCGTCGCCCCCTTGCCGGAAAGATCCGCCGCCGCCGCTTCAAAGCCGTTGCCGGTCAGCCCGACGGTGCCCAGATCTGTGATATGCGGCGCGCGAAAACCGCGACTGACTTGGGCCGACAGATTCAGCCCCGGCTTCATCGAAAACACCGCGCCAAACCTGGGGGTCACACTGTGAGCCTTCAATGAATCATCAGGCCAGAGAGGGAAACCACCTGCCACGGGACTGTTTGCCGCTTGTGACCGGTAGGCAGCCGCGCCATATCGCAGCGCGCCAGTCAACCGCAGTCGCGCAGGAATGGCTTCCACCAGGCCCTGCGCATACACTCCGCCGCTGCGATAAGTAGCCCGGTCAGGCACCCGCGGTCGCGTCAGGCTGACCACCGCGTTGAGTGGGTTGACGGTGAAGGCGGGCGAGCGCAAATGCTCGTCATAGAATTCACCGCCGATGGCGAGGCTGTTACCAGGGCCCCAGAACTTGGTCGCCTGTGCCTGCAAGCCATTGACCGTTGTGCGCTCGTATTGATGCGTGATTCCACCCGCAGGATCGCCGTTACCTCCCTGGTTTACCCGCTCCTCACGCTGTGAGTTGAAGGAATAGGAAAGAGCAAGCGTATCGAACCAGCCGGCGCGAAATCTCTCGTAACGCAAATAGGTCAAATCAAGCATGAGGTTGCGTAGATCGGCGATCAGGTTGCCATCTCCGCCTAGTGTCTGGTCGTAACGTTTGCCGCCGTCCTGCTGACTCCGCTGGTAATGGACCGAAAGCTGATCGACTGGCGTCAGTTTCGCACTCATCCGAAACAGGCCGCCGTATTGCGTAAACGCGGTGTCGGTCATTCGGTGGCCAAAGATGTTCGCGGGCAGACCGAGGAAGCGGGTTAATGCTGAGTGCGTGTCGAGACCTGCACCTGGACGGATCGTATTCGCGCGCCGGGCATTGAGATTGATGAGTACTGCCAGGTCTTGCCGGCCAAAGGTCATCAACGTGTTGCCGCCATAGCTCAAGTCCGCGCTGTTAAAGCCGGAATTGACGTGCCCGTGGAACTCGAATTGTTTCGAGGAGTAGAGCGGCACGTGCGAGATCAACTGAATTCCACCGCCGATCGAGTCGCTGCCGAATTGTGCGCTGTTTGGGCCACGCAGCACCTCGATGCCCCGCAGGTTGCTCGCGTCATTGAGATTGAAGAAAGTGTTGATGCCCCCTCGCATCGCAGCGGTTGAAAAACGGATCCCATCGACGAAGACCGCCACCTTGGCACCGGTCAGACCGCGAACGAAAATCCCGCCGATCGTCGGGCTGGTGCGCTGTAACTGCAGCCCTGTTTCTTCCTGCGCCGCCTGCGCGAGGACTGTTGTTGTACGCTCAAACAGCCGTCGCTCGCTGATCAGGTTGACCTGTTGCGTAGTCTTCTCGGTCGACTGGACCAGACCTATGTCACCCGTCACCGTGACCATCTCGTCCAGTGCTTCGGCTCCAAGTCTGACCTCAAGTCCTGAGGGGTCGTGGAAGGGAATCTGGACTGCCAGTCGGCGTGGCGCGAATCCGCGATGACTAGTCACCAGCAATTCGTAGCTACCGGAGGCGATCCCACGCAAGTCGAATTGGCCCTGGCGGTCCGTCAGCGTGACGGCAATCACGAACTGGCGCGCATTTAGCAGGAGGACTGTCGCCTTCGCCACTGGCGCCCCGGCTGTATCTCTCACCACTCCTGAAAGGACGGCCGGAGGTGCGGGCTGAGCGGCCGCGGCAACCGCAGTGGCGACCAGCAAACAAAGCGGCCATGACCATTTTCTGGAAACTCGCTTCATCGCCGGCTCCAACGAATTGGATACTCTAACTATGGATATCGGGTTTCGGAATCGCAAGCCGCGAGGTAGAGAACGCTGCGCTGCTGAATGACGATCCGCTGCCAAGGTGATAAACGGCCCCAGGCCGACTTACACAGGAGCTTGACAGTCACCATCGCGCAACTCCTCTCTTGCCCGGCGATCCGGAGTGTCTCATAATCCCTGTGTATTGCCCACCAGACCCGACATTTCGTCGCAGGCTTGTCCTTCAGAACCATTACCGACAAGTGTCGGTCGTGCGAGCGACGAAAGAAAACCGTCGATTGTCCTCTCAGGGGCCGTGTCAAAAGTCGATCCTTCGAAACGGTCTGGTCTCCGAAGCGTGGTCACGCGGTAAACGCCTGGTTTCGAATAGGGAGCTGCGTTGAACCTACCTGTCCTGTCACTGACAGCGTTGCTGATTGCCATTCTGATAAACAGCATCTGGCGCATCAACGTCGGTTTCTTATCCATCGTCTTCGCGCTGATCATCGGCGTCTTTTTTGGCGGGATGAAAGTGGGGGCAGTCGTTGCGGGTTTTCCCACCAGCCTGTTCGTGACGCTGGTCGGCATCACGCTCCTCTTCTCGCAGGCGAGAGCCAACGGGACGCTCGACAAGGTGGCCAGGCTCTCGGTGAAGTTGGCGGGTGACAGCCCCGGAATGATCCCGATCATCTTCTTCGCACTGGCCGTCATCCTGGCGACGGTTGGCGTCGGTAACATCGCGAGCGCGGCGTTGCTGTTTCCGATTGCTCTGGCGATCGGTGAAAAAGCCGGTATTGCCACTTTCCTCATGGCGATTATGGTCGGCAACGGGGCAAACGCCGGCGCCTTCTCACCCTTCGCTCCAACCGGCATCATCGCCAATGACCTGATGGCCAAAGTCGGACTGGTCGGAGTTGAGTGGCGCACCTACTTCAATACCTTTATCGCGCAATCCTTCGTCGCTTTTGCAGGATACCTCACCCTCGGGGGATGGAAGCTCTTCAGCCGCGAAGCCAGGATCTGCGAAGAACTGAAAGAGGAGATTGAACCTTTCACGGGAAAACAGAAACTTACCTTAGGTGTCATCGCCGCGTTGGTCGTGAGCGTGATAGTCCTCAAAATAGACGTTACCCTGGGAGCTTTCGTCGGAGCCGCGATCCTGACACTCAGCGGAGCGTCTGATGAAGAGGCGGCAGTCAAGACGATCCCGTGGGGCACGATTATGATGGTCTGCGGGGTGACGGTGCTCATCGCGCTCATGGCGAAGACTGGCGGGATGGATTTGTTCTCGAGTCTCCTTGCACGGTTTTCGACGAGGACCACGGTCACGGCGACGATTGCTTTTGTGACCGGCGTGATCTCTGTCTATGCCAGCTCTTCAGGTGTCGTCTTGCCGGCTTTCTTGCCGACGATTCCCGGGCTGATCACCAAGCTCGGTGGCGGGAACGCGTTGGCCATCGCCTCATCGATCAACGTCGGCGCTCACTTAGTGGACCTTTCGCCCTTATCCACGCTCGGAGCGTTATGCCTTGCGAGCGCGCCTGCTGGCGAGGACCGTCGGGTGTTGTTCAATAAGCTAATGCTGTGGGGATTGGCCATGTGTATCGTCGGCGCCGCAGTATGTTTCGTCTTCTTCGGCTTGCTCCTCTAACACACAAGGACTGGACCCGGCTGGCACCTCGCATTCAAAAGATCACTTGGCGCTCGCGCAATGAAGCAATCAATTCGGCGCTCATGCCAAGCTCGCCTAAGATCTCATCTGTGTGCTGCCCCAAAGTCGGCGCCGGCCGTCGAATCTGTCCCGGCGTCTGGGAGAGTTTGACAGGTAGGCCAATCGCTTTGGTCAGCCCCGCTACTGGGTGTTCCACATCAAGGACCATTTCTCTCGCCCGCACCTGCGGATCATTATAGACCTGCTCCATATTGTAAACCGGGCCTGCGGGCACGCCCGCTTGTTCAAGAGCCGTCAACCATTCCGCGACCGATTTGGCGGAGAAGACGGCTTCGAGTATCTCAGCGAGTTCGCGCTGGTTCTGAGTGCGGTCGGCGTTTGTCGTGAATCGCGGATCAGCGAGCAAGTCCAGCCGCCCAATCGCTGTGCAGAGTTGAGCCCAGGTTCTCTGATTGGCTGCGCCCAAGGCCAGGTAACCGTCGGCGGCGCGCAAAGCTTGATAGGGCGCAGAGAGGCGATGTGCGGATCCCATCGGAGGTGGACTGACGCCGGTTGCAAAATAGATGGATGACTCCCAGAAGGTATAAGCCAGGCCTCCCTCGAGGAGCGACGTATCAATTCTCTGACCTTCCCCGGTCTTCAATCGATGAATGTAAGCTGCCAGGATCGCATAACAGGCATAGATGCCTGCGTTGAGGTCGGCAATTGGTACGCCCACTTTCACAGGCGGCTGATCCGCTTGGCCGGTGATGCTCATGAGACCGCTCATCGCCTGAGCCACGAGATCGAATCCGCGACGTTCCCGGTATGGCCCGGTTTGTCCAAAGCCTGAGATCGAGCAATAAATCAGCGCGGGATTGAGAGCCGAGAGATCGCTGTACCCGAGGCCAAACTCTTGCATTGCTGCGGGCCGGAAATTCTCGATCAAAACGTCAGACTTGACAGCCAGCTCTCTGAATATCTCTCTCGCGTCTTCTGACTTGAGATTCAGGCCGAGGCCGCGCTTGTTGCGATTGATGGCCATAAAGGCCGCTGACTCGCCATTGATCTCGGGCGGTGCCATGCGGCGCGAATCGTCGCCCCCAGGCTTTTCCACTTTGATGACGTCCGCACCGAGATCACCGAGCAGCAAGCCACAGAAAGGGCCTGACATCACCTGCGTAATCTCGAGTACCCGCATGCCGTCAAGCGCTAAAGCCATATCGACCAAACCTCAATTCTCGGGGATGTCTTCACCGGCCGCGAAACACGGGCTTGCGCTTCTCCAGAAAGGCGCGCCTGCCCTCTTGAAAGTCTTCTGAATCAAAGCACGCAAAAGGCAACGCTTCCTCCTCGGGCGTGAGGCCTTCAAGCGATGGCTTGGACAGCACGGTGCGGATAATCTGTTTATGCCAGCGGTTAATGAGCGGAGATGTGGCGGCGATTTCTTCGGCGGTCCTGAAGACTTCTTCCTCAAGCTCCGCAGCGGGAACCAGCCGAGTGATCAGTCCCATGCGAAGCGCTTCCTCGCCATTCAGGATGCGTGAAGCGAGCAGAATCTCCGCCGCGCCCCCCGGTCCGACCAGTTGCAGCAATCGTCGCATCTCGCGGTAGCCGACGAGCACTCCGAGCCGCGCCGTTGGAATGCCGAACCGGCTTCCTTCAGCCGCGATGCGCAAATCCGTGCAGCAAGCCAGCTCCAATCCGCCACCGACACAGAAGCCACGGATCATCGAGATGACTGGCTTGTTCAGTGCCCAGACGGCATCCAGCGCGCCATCGAACGTCTCGGAGTAAGCGCGACCCTGCGTCGAGTTATTGCGAAGCCGGTCGAATTCGCCGATGTCGGCACCCGCTGAAAAAGCTCCTTCTCCGGCTCCGCGAATGACCACCACACGCGTCTCTTCGAGCTCGTTGATTTCCTCGGCCAGCCGCTTCAGCTCCAGCCACATCTCGGCATTGATCGCGTTGCGCTGTTCCGGGCGATTGATGATGATCGTTGCGATCAGGCCGCGCCGTTCCAAATACACGCTTTTCTGTGGTTCAGCCATGTTATGAACTTATCCTTGTCGCGCGCGGCGTTTGAGCGCCTGTCTTCCTTGAGGGTTCGTTTCGAGTCGGTGCTGATTTAGGTGCGACTCCCGCTAGCGCCCGGCTTTGACCGGTGTGCAGGTGTTGAGGCGTGGCGTCCAAAGCGTACCGCAGGTCGTCTTTGCCCGAACAGCGGACAGGTATGAACTCAAAGGCAGACAGTCACGCGCAAGAAAGTAGCCGGTATTGAAGTGCCACCGTCAGTACTCTTGTTGTGTACTTTCGCCTCTTCCAAAAGTTGGTGGTGGAGCTCTTCTACTCTTCCGCTCCCTTGAGCCGCTTCGAACGCGTTCATTGTTGGGCCATAGAATTGTCTGAACAATTCGATGATCTCTGCTGGGCTTTTGTCAGGCGATATAAAGGAGAACGTGTCCTTGACCATGGATATCTTCTCCCTGGGCACGCCGGCCTCACCAAAACGCTCGATGATGTGAGTCTCCACACCCCAGGTCATAGGACTGATGAAGCCTTCAGGGGGTGGTGGCATGAACGAGGAGCTTATCTTCAGCAGTTGCGATACGAATGAAGTTGGATCGTTTGGGATCCAGTTGCCCATGACAATACGACCGCCAGGCTTTGTGACCCGGACCATCTCCCTGGCTACTTCGAAGGGCTTGGGAGCAAACATTGCGCCGAAGAAAGAGATGGTCAGATCAAAAGAATGATCGCTGATCCCTTGCAGATCGCACGCATCTCCCTCTTGAAATGTCAGGCGGCTGAGACCCGCCTCCGCCGCTCGCCTGTTCCCGGCCTCAACGAGGTTTCTGGCAATGTCGATTCCAACGACTTCAGCGCCGAGGAGCGCGAGAGGAACCGCCGTAGTGCCGTCTCCGCAGCCGAGGTCTAAAACCCGCAGCGGCGTCGTTATCCCGAGAGACTTCACGACTGCTTGTCCGGATTGACGCATAAATGCGGCGATCTCTGTAAAGTCGCCTTTCTCCCACAACGCTTTATTCGGATTCATGAGCGCCCCCCTCTGAGGTGCGAGCGTGATGCAAGCCTAACTTGAACTTAGGCTCCTCGCTCGCCTCACCGATTCAGCAGAAGTCAAAGACAGTTTGCAGGTCTTCGCCCTCGGTCGCCAATCATGAGGGAGTAAGACTGCCGAGTAAAGCGCCGATGCCCTGGCCCCGGGACCCGAATGACCCGCTTGCACGAGCAGCAGCATCGATCGAGACTTCGATAACCACGGCCTGGTGACAAGTTTGATGGCCCTCGCGATCAACACTGCCGCATTTGTCCAGAACAAGGTCGTGACCGGGATCGCGCAACTGGCTGATTAAAGTACTGGATGCTCTTCTCCATTCCATCTCTTGTGTATTGTTTCCAGTGGTAACGCCCTTTCAGGTACAGCTGAATGGCTTCAGTGCTCTTTGTGAAGTGCCTGGTTAGTTGCTGTTGCTCCTCGCCGGATAATGTAAGCCGTAGCCCTCCTGAGTTGCGACTCGGTTTGCACATCAACTAGCGAGGCTTCGCCTCAGACCGACCAGTTTCCAAGGGCCTTCAGATCGCAACTAGCGGGGGGGGGCCGGTACGGTACAGCGAGCGTAGCCCTGGGAACGCTGAGCCCCAGCTCGGCAGGCTTTGGCCGTGACGCGGAGTCTCGAGGTCATGCCGAGCTGGGGCTCAGCGTTCCCAGGGCTACGCTCGCTGTACCGTACCGGCACGCCACTTCACCTCGTGTGGCAACGACGCGACGACAGCTGCAGCGTTTTGAGTTGAAGTCGACCTCAAAAAACTTGACTCATTTGCATTAAGTTTTGTCGCCCAAGCAATCTAGTGTGCCGGATCGAGAAGGGGCAGATGTCATTACGTCAAACGTCCGCAGAACGTCAATCGACGAAGTCCAAGGTGGTCGGCAGGAGACTTCTGTACGGAGCGA
>JANNRD010000524.1:0-2986 GCA_031401095.1 Acidobacteriota bacterium | reverse complement strand
CTCTTCGTGCGTTCGGTTTCTCTGCGCTTCTGTGTTAGAAAGGGGGGCCATGATCTGCGTCCCCATCACCGAGACCACCGCGGCTCCGTTCCTCGCCGCGATCGATGAGGCGCTGCCGCTGGCAGATGCCATTGAACTACGTCTCGATTATCTCGCCGAGGACCAACTCAACGAAGTATTTGCCGCACTGACCGCGCGCAAGGACCTTGCCGCTCGAACTCTGATCTATACTTTTCGTCCGCGCGAACAGGGTGGTCAGCGTGATCTGACGCTCGCCGAAAGAATCGCATTCTGGCGCGCCCTCAACCCCGATCTTATCTCGCTCCATACCCTGGTCGACCTCGAGCTCGATCTTGTCGAAAAGCTTGTTGTCGAAGGCTCGCCCATCCGGTGGGATAACGTCATCTGCTCGCATCACGACTTCTCTGGGACACGATCGGATATAGACAAAACCCTCGACCGGCTCAAACGTACGCCAGCGCGTGTCGTCAAGATCGCGACGCTCGCTCGACACCCCAGCGACTGTGCCAGTATCTTTGACATCATCGATCGGGCCGGACAGAGGCCCGTCATCGCGCTTGGCATGGGGCTGCCCGGGCTCGCGACACGCGTCCTCGCCCTTTCGCGCGGCGCCATGCTCACCTTTGGCTCGTTGCGCGCCGGAGCCGAGAGCGCCAGTGGTCAGCCAACGCTTGCCGAGCTCAACGACCTCTATCACGTAAAGGCGCTGACGCGGACGTCGGAGGTCTACGGAGTCGTCGGCTATCCGATCGGACACTCGCTGTCACCGAGGATGCACAATGCAGCGATGAAGGCTGCTGGTCGCGACGCGGTCTATCTTCCATTCGAGGTGGAGTCGGATCTGGAAGGATTCGTCCGCGACATGATTCACCCTCGAACACGACGGATCGACTGGAACTTTCGCGGGCTGAGCGTGACGATCCCGCACAAGCTCGAAGTGATCAAGTATCTCGATGAGATCGATCCACTCGCAAGGAGGATCGGTGCGGTCAACACGGTAGTCGTCGAGTCTGAGCGCCTCGTTGGATACAACACGGATGTCACGGGAGCGATGAAGCCGCTGGATGCGATCTTTGATGTTCACGGCGCTCGTGTAGCCGTGCTCGGAGCGGGGGGCGCCGCGCGCGCGATCTGTTTTGGTCTTGCCGAGCGGGGCGCGGCGATGAAGATCTATGGTCGTGATGTCCAGAAGCTCAGCTTACTGGCGGCGGATCTCGAGCTGCCAACCGCGCCATTGTGGAGTTTTACTGGTGTTGCGGACGTCGTCATTAATTGTACGCCGGTCGGGATGCACGGTCACAGCGAGGATCGGAGCCCAGTGCCGCGGTGGTCGCTTCGGGGGGTGAAGCTGGTCTATGACCTCGTTTACAACCCGATCGAGACTGAGCTCCTAAAGGATGCGGGTCAGATGGGGTGTCTGACACTTGGCGGTGGGGCGATGCTGGCTGCGCAGGCGGCTGAGCAATATCGTCTGTGGACGGGTGAGGAATCGCTCAATTACGCATGCTGATGATTGGGGCCGGGATCAAGCCACCGCGTCGGATAAAGCGTGACGAATCGAAGCGGTTGACGGCCATGATCGGAGCGCTGCCGAGGAGACCACCAAACTCGACCATCTCACCGACGTGCTTTCCGGGCGCGGGAATGATGCGGACTCCGGTCGTCTTATTATTCATGACGCCGATCGCCATTTCGTCCGCGATGATTGCCGCGATTTGATCAGCGGTCGTGTCGCCAGGCACGGCCACCATATCAAGACCTACCGAGCAAACCGAAGTCATTGCCTCGAGCTTTTCGAGAGTCAATGCTCCGAGACGGACTGCTTCAATCATGGCACTGTCCTCTGAGACTGGAATGAACGCACCGCTCATTCCTCCGACGTGACTCGAAGCCATTGCGCCGCCCTTCTTGACCGCATCAGTCAGCATCGCCAGCGCGGCTGTTGAGCCGGGTGCGCCTACCTTCTCAATACCCATGAGCTCGAGAATCTCGGCGACGGAGTCTCCAACGGCTGGGGTTGGGGCGAGGCTGAGATCGATGATCCCAAACGGCACTCCCAACCGGCGGGCGGCTTCCCGGCCGACCAATTCGCCAGCACGCGTGATCTTGAAGGCAACTCGCTTGATGACATCGGCGAGCGTGGTCAGATCGCAATCACCAGCGTGTCGAACGGCGTGAGCGACGACTCCTGGTCCCGAGACGCCGACATTAACGACGACCTCGGGTTCACCGATCCCGTGAAAGGCGCCCGCCATGAAAGGATTGTCCTCGACGGCGTTGGCAAAGACGACGAACTTGGCGCAGCCGAGACCACCACGATCGGCCGTCCGTTCAGCGAGGTCTTTGATCTGAACACTGACGCGCGCGACGGCGGACATGTTTATTCCTGCGCGCGTCGTTGCGACATTGATCGAGCCACACAAGCGAGACGTGGTCGAGAGGGCCGCTGGGAGTGATTCGAGGTATAATTCATCTCCACGCGTCAATCCCTTGTGTACGAGTGCAGAGAAGCCGCCGATGAAGTCGACTCCGACCTCGTGGGCGGCGCGATCGAGCGCTTGCGCGAGCCTAACGTAGTCTGCATCCGCACAGCTTTCGGCGACGAGAGCCGCGGGTGTGATGGCGATCCGACGGTTGGCGATCGAGATTCCGTACTCCGAGGCTATTTCGTTGGTAGTCGCGACAAGGCGATGGGCATAGCGGACGATCTTGGCGTGGACCTTGTCACAGACAGCGGCGATCGAGCTATCGGAGCAATCGCGGAGGGAGATGCCCATGGTGACGGTGCGAATGTCGAGATGCTCCATCTCGGTCATGCGAATCGTCTCGAGGATTTCGCTTTGTGAGTAATCCATCAGGGGTACTGTAATGGATTCTGCTCTGAGATCGAAGGACCGGGAGGGAAAGTCCGCCGCCCCGCAGAAACGCGAAGAGAAGAGGAAGACTCACGCGAACGACGCGAACG
>JANNRD010000523.1:0-4529 GCA_031401095.1 Acidobacteriota bacterium | reverse complement strand
GGTGGGCGCGGTGAGCGAGACGGTGACGGTCGCTGCAGGGCAGGACTCAGTGTTGCAGACGGATCGCGCGGACACAGGCCGACTCCTCGAGAGCAAGCAGGTCTCCGAGTTGCCTCTCGGCTTCAATCGCAACTTCCAGGGACTGCTCATCACCGTCCCCGGCGCGACGCGACCATCGCGACCGCACTCGCAGTTCTTCAATTCTCAGGACAGTCTGGAGTCGAAGGTCAATGGCCAGTCGCGGCTGTCGAATAACTTTCAGATCGAAGGCGTGGATGACAACGAAAAGACCGGATTGCTGCAGGTGCTGATCCCCGCTGCGGACGCCATCGAGAGCGTCAGCATCAGCACGAGCAATTTCGATGCCGAGTTCGGGCGTGCCGGTGGAGCGGTCTCTTCGGTGACTCTCAAGTCGGGCGGGAACGACATCCACGGAAGCGTCTTTTTCGTCGGCAACAACAACAACGGCTGGCTTCAGGCTGGAGACTACTTCACGCACGGTACCGCACCGACGCACTACCGTCAGGCTGGATTCACAGTCGGTGGTCCGATCAAGAAGAACAAGCTCTTCTATTTTGGCGACTATCAATACACGACAGACAGACAGGGCTTCGTCTTTCGCCACACGGTTCCGTACCCGGAATGGTTCGCGGGCAACTTCGGCAGTGCGCCGACAAAGATTTACGATCCCTCGACCGGCAATGCTGACGGAACGGGACGCACGCAGTTTCTTAACAACCAGATTCCTGCCGGTCGCATCAGCCCGATCGCCAAGAGGCTTCTCGCCTTCCTGAGAGCACCGAACATCGCCGGAGCTCCGTTCGGAACGCAAAATCTCATCTTCAACTCGGTGCGGGAGAAGATCACGCACGCCTTTGACACCAAGATCAATTACAACATCAACGACAAGAATGTCCTGTCGTATCGCTTCAGCTATCAGCGACCGAAGGTGTTCGATCCGGGCACCTATGGAATCTACGGTGGTCCGGCCAATGGCGGCTTCGCCGGAAGCGGCACTCAGAACACGATCAGTACGGCAGGCAACTACACGCGCACGTTCAGCCCGACCTTGATCCTTGAGGCAAGGTTTGGGGTCAGCTGGTATCACAATGTGGCCATCGCCCAGGCGGCTGGACAAAAGACGTCGGAGGAGGTCGGCATCAAGGGCGCCAATCGTGACGAGTTCTCGAGCGGCCTGACGACGATCAACATCGCCGGTTTCTCGGGTCCGGTGCTCGGCTTTTCGGCGAGCCTGCCCTGGGATCGCGGAGAGAAGACGTATATTGGAGCCGGTATCCTGACCAAACTGTGGGGCAACCATTCGCTCAAGTTCGGCGAAGAAATCAGACACAACCGGGACCTCTTGCTCCAGATTCAGGATCAAGGTGGTGTTCGAGGGCAGTTCAGTTTCAACGGTGGCCGGACAGCAATCCCGTCTGACACGTTAGCGCAGAATGGGATCGCCAACGCTTTTGCTTCATTTCTGCTCGACGTGCCCAGCGGTTACTCGCGTGACATCAAGGTTATCGACCAGCCCGGCACAAAGCACTATGCGTTTTTCACGTTTGCCCAGGACACTTGGCAGGCGACAAAGAAGCTGACTCTCATCCTTGGGCTGCGCCACGAGTACTACACTCCGCTTGTCGGAATCGTCGCCAAGGGCGGGCTTTCCAATTACAACCCAGGCAACAACACCGAGTTCGTGGCAGGTTACGGCGATATTCCCCAGGACATTTTCGTTAAGGGGACATGGAAGAACTTTGTGGCACGGCTTGGGGCTGCCTACCGCATCACGGATAAGACTGTCATTCGCGCGGGGTATGGGGCCAGCGTTATTCCGTTCCCGGACAACGCCTACGCATTCAATTTCCCGGTCAAACAGACCGAGCAATTCAACGCGCCGAACCCATTCGCGCCTGTCGGGGCATTGGGGCAGGGCTTTGCCCCGCCCGTCCTGTTCGCAATTCCGTCAAACGGGATTATCGACGCGAGCCTTCCAATCCTGAAGAATTCGGCGCTTTACTATGCTCCGCCGGATCTTCGGGAAGGAACGCTTCATTCCTTCAACGTTGCGTTCCAGCGGCAGTTGCCCTTCAACTTCGCGTTGGAAGCTGCGTACGTCGGCAACGTGGGACGCGGCATTCTCGCAAACCTGAACCTCAACGCGGCAACTAAGCTGGGGATCGCAACGCCGGGGAATGACAATGCTTCCCGTCCATTCTTCCCGACCTACGGCCGAACCACGGATATCAATACGCGGATCGGGACCGACACGAATTATCACTCGCTGCAGGTCAAGCTTGACCGCCGCTTCACGAAGGGGCTGTTAGTCACGAGCAACTACACCTATTCGCGTGCGATCACCAATTCCGGTGACGACAATGGCGGTCTCAGTACGCCGGTGGATCCGACGATTGATCGTGGACGCGCTGGTTTCGACCGGACGCATGCATTTGCCAGCAGCTTTGTCTGGCAGATTCCTTTCGCCAACAAGCTTAGCGGCCCCGCCAAATGGGTGCTTGATGGCTGGCAACTGTCGGGGATCGTTACGGCGTATTCGGGGACGCCGCTCGACTTCACCACCAACGGGACGAATCTTCACGCTCCGGGCAACACGCAGCGACCGAATATCAGCGGTGAGCCGAAGGTCTTCGGAAACTTCGGACCGGGGCAGTTGTACTTTGATACGACTGTCTTCTCGACACCCGCGGCGACTCTGACGGGCGCAAACGGCGTCGCTTACGCTCCGTTCGGGCAGTTGACGCGAAATAGCTCGATCAATGGGCCGGGCTATTGGAACGCCGATACTTCGATCTCCAAGAGGATTCGGTTCACGGAGCGGATTGGTGGAGAGATCCGAGCGGATCTCTTCAACAGTTTCAACCATCCCAATCCGGGTAACCCGAACACGGGCGTGACTGCCACGACGTTCGGCCAGATTACCGGCGTTGCCAGTTCATCGCGGCGCGTCGTCTTCGGCGCGAGGATAACGTTCTGATAAGATCTCACGCGAAAAAGCGAAGACGCGAACGGGAGAGGATATGGTTACCTCTCTTTGCGTCTTCGCGGCTTCGCGTGAGACTTCCGATCGCGCCGCTTCGGCGTGGCTTCTTGAGGAGATGAAATGGCTATCAAGAACAAGGATCGACGCAACTTCCTGTCGACCACGGCACGTGGTGTAGTTGGCGCTGGTGTGGCAATGACAGCAGCCAATTGGCAAAAGGTGCTCGGGGCGAATGACCGGGTTCGGCTCGGGATCATCGGCCCCGGCGCGCGTGGTCAGGAATTGATGAAGGAAGCGTTGCGCGTGCCGAATGCCGAATTCGTCGCGGCCGCGGATGTCTACACGCGGCGACACGACGAGGCGAAGCAACTTGCACCTGGCGTCAAGGTCTTCTCCGATCATCGCCAGCTTCTGGAGTCGAAGGACGTCGATGCGGTCCTGGTCGCTTCGCCACTGCACTGTCACGCGCGCCACTTCCTCGACACAATCGCGGCGGGTAAGGACCTCTACAGCGAGAAGACGATGACCTGGTCGATCGATGAGGCCGAGGCTTGCCGCGATGCCGCGAAGCGTTCCAACCGTGTTGTCACCATCGGCCTCCAGCACCAGAGTTCCGGTGAACTCGCCGACGCGAAGCAATGGATCAAGGATGGCCTGGTGGGCAAGGTGACGCAGATTGAGACCTGGATGAGCCGCAACACGCCGCGTGGCAAGGGTCAATGGGTGAGACCGATTCCGTCAGATTGCAACCCAGGCAATGTCAAATGGGACGCCTTTCTCAACGGCCGTCCAAAGCGGGCGTTTGATGCCAACAGATTCATCAACTGGCGCCTCTTCTGGGAGTTCTCCGGCGGCAATGTAACCGAGAACATGGTGCACCAGATCGCGTGGACGATGCGCGCCCTGGACCTTCCTCTGCCATCGGGCGCCTACATGTCAGGCGGTGTCTTTTCTGAGAAGGATGGGCGCGAGGTGCCCGACACGATTGCAGTCACTCTGGACTTCCCAAACGATGTCGTGCTCACCTGGCAGTCGACCTTCAGCAATAATCGATATGGCATAGGCGATCGCATCCTCGGCTCACACGGGACGATCGAGCGATTGGCGGGATCGACCGATATGGTGACCGGCAAGTCGCAGTCGGGGCTGCGCTACTATCCGGAGAAGACGAACCGCGCGGATGGCGCGATGCTCGAAGGGCAGAGCAAAGATCAGAATCATATGGCCAACTTCATCGAGTGCGTCCGCTCGCGGAAGGAACCGAATGCCCCGGTCGAGATCGGCTATCGCTCAGCCGTCGCAGCTCATATGGCCAATACTTCGTATCGCCAAAAACAGCGGGTGACACTGGAGACCGCGAAACAGTCAGCTATGAAGTGATCCCGGGCGCCTGACATCGGAACGCGGAGGCGAAGAGGAAGACTCACGCGAAGGACGCGAAGAGGACGCGAAAAAACGCGAAGGGAAAAGGCCGGGAGGATGACGCCTTTCCCCACCTCTCTTCGCGTCTTTTCGCGTCCTCTTC
>JANNRD010000522.1:0-12563 GCA_031401095.1 Acidobacteriota bacterium | reverse complement strand
ATGGCAATGAGCCGTGACGGGCTTCTGCCGCGGATTTTTTCCGCGATCCACCCGCGCTTCAAGACGCCATGGTTTTCGACGATCCTGACCGGCGTTCTGGTCGCAGTGCCGTCACTCTTTATGAACCTGACCGAGGTGACGGATCTGACAAGCATCGGGACGCTCTTCGCCTTCGTGCTTGTCAGTGGAGGTGTTTTGATCCTCGACAGGTCGAGCCAGAAGATTGAACGACGCTTTAGAGTGCCATACATCAACGCGAAGTATGTCGCGCCCCTGCTCTACGTCCTCGTCGTCGTCGGGATTGTCATCTTCAGTCCCGATGGCTTGCGGAGCTTCTTTAGCGCGACTGATCCGGCGGACCCGACGCTTGGCGCGTGGGATGTCCTCAAACACAAGATACCGCTCGCGGGTTACATCGTCATCGCGACGATCCTGACGTATTACTGCTTCAAGAAAGCGCTCTCCTTGCTGCCAGTGTTGGGTGTCCTCACGTGTGGCTATCTCATGACTGAGCTGGGAATCACGAACTGGCTTCGATTCCTGCTCTGGCTGGCTGTTGGCCTTGTTCTCTATTTCCTTTATGGCCATCGGCACAGCAAACTAAACAGGCAGGCCTAAGAGGCCCACTTCCCTTTTCATCATTCCAATAGATTGTAAAAGTCATTGTAGGATTTTCAGGAAATGGTCTATACTTCCGCCCATCTGGATTGGATGCAGCAGAGGCTATGGGGTCCTGCCCAGGACGGGTTCTCGACGGGGTCTTGAGCATCCAGCACCATTCACGAACTTAGATATAGGAACGACAGGCGATAGAACCTGCCAAGGAAGCCACTTCTGGCTGGAGGAGACATGATCTACCTGCGCAATTTCACAAGAGGCACCCTCGCATTTCTGTTTCTGGTTATCAGCTCGAGTCTTGCCATGGGGCAGAACTCAATTGTTTCCGGGACCGCGACTGACCCGGCTGGGAATGCGCTCGCCGGTGTGACGATCACGCTCACCAACCTTGGGAATGGGTCCGTCCGCAACGTCTCGGCCAACGGCGATGGCTCGTTCCAGATTCCGCAGGTTCCGCCGGGCAAATATCGATTGAGGGCGGAAGCAAAAGGCTTTAAGGCTCTCGTACAAGAGGACGTCGAGGTTCTCGTCAATACGCCCCGGACCCTCAATCTCGCCTTCCGTGAGATCGGGGCCGTCAGCGAGGCGGTGACCATTACTGGCGGGGAGTCGACGTTGAACACCTCGGACGCGACGATTGGCAACTCGTTCAACCAGTACCAGGTGAGAGACCTGCCTCTCAACGCACGCAACGTGGTTGGCCTGCTTTCATCGCAGCCTGGTGTCACACCAGACGGCAGTGTCAATGGTGGTCGCTCCGATCAAGCCAATGTCACCCTTGATGGCGTCGACGTCAATGAACAGCAGAACGGAGACGCTTTCTTTAGCGTCCTCCGTCTAACCCCTGATTCACTTCAGGAGTTTCGGGTCGTCACGACAAACGCCAACGCTGATCAGGGACGGTCGTCAGGAGCGCAGATATCGCTGATCACGAAATCGGGTACTAATGGTTTTCACGGTTCGCTCTACGAGTATCATCGCAATACGGTCACTTCAGCCAATAACTGGTTTAATAACAAAGCAGGTCGGTACACGGCGAGCGATCCGTTGGTCCTCGCTGGCACGGCCAAGGCAGGTCAGGAGAAAGTGCCCCGAGAAGCTTTGCTCCGGAACAATTTCGGCGGCGCCATCGGCGGTCCAATCGTTAAGGAGAAGCTTTTCTTCTTCTTTAACTATGAAGGTTTCCGTGAATCGCGCGGGACGACCGTGGTGCGTGAAGTACCTCTGGCGACCCTTGGTCAGGGGATTGTTCGTTATCGTTCCGCCGATGGTGCGAGCGATGCGACCTGCCCATCAGGTACTCCGGCTGGAGTCATTTGTTTGACGCCGACAAAGATCAATGGGTTCTACAGTGCTGCCAACGGAGTGACGCCTGGCATCAACAATGCAGCGCTCGCAGCTCTTGCCGATGCGGCGCGCAGGTATCCTGCGAATGACACGACGACGGGTGATGGCCTCAACACCTCCGGGTACCGCTTTAATGCGAGTACACCCTCGACGTTCGACACCTACATCGCCAAAATCGATTTCAATCTAACCAGCAAACAAGCGCTCTTTGCGAGGCTCAACTATCAGAATGATCTCTCGACCAGGACTCGATGGTTGCCGGACACCTTTGCGCCGGCCACCTGGGTTCACCCGAAAGGGATTGCTTTTGGTCACACGTGGACGGCGACGAACACCCTGGTCAACAACTTCAGGTATGGACTGACCCGGGATTCGTTCACATCCGGAGGTGATTCGGCGGCGAATCTGGTCAACTTCCGATTTATCTTTCAGCCTGCCGCGTTTTCAAGGTCGCTCGCTCGCTCGACCCCGGTTCACAATTTCATCGACGATGTTTCGATCAATCGGGGAAGTCACGCCCTGCAGTTCGGCACGAATATTCGCCTCATCACAAACAGCCGGACGTCATCCGCTGCGGCCTACGACAGCGCCGTCACGAATCCATCTTTCTATGACTTTTCGGGAGACGTTGTGCTCTTCGATGAAGACACGGTTTCAAGGCCGATCTTTCCTAATGTCGCGAGCGGATCGCGGATCGATCTGCGAGACGCATTGACCGCGGTCATTGGGCGGTACTCTCAATACAGTTCAAATCTCAACTATGACCGCAGCGGGAAGTTGATCCCCTCGGGTCAGGGCATCCCACGGGTCTTCAAGACTCAGGAGTACGAGTTCTATGGCCAGGATAGCTGGCGGGTGCGCTCTAATCTGACTTTGACTTATGGAGTTCGCTACTCGACGTCGACCCCGGTCTATGAGGCGAACGGAGTGCAGGTCAAACCGACCCAGAGTCTGGGTGCATTCTTTGATAGTCGAGTCGCGGGAGCAAATCAGGGGAAGCCGAACAACGGGCTCATCACGGTTGATATTGCCGGAAAAGTCAATGAGCGCAAGGGTTACTATGATCAGGACTGGAATAACTTTGCCCCGGCAGTTGCCGTCGCCTGGTCACCGAACCCGAAGAACCGTTTCCTGAAGGCGGTTTTCGGCGATGGAAACAAGAGCACTATTCGCGGCGGCTTCCGGATGACGCATGATCGGATCGGGAGTGCCCTGGCAGTGGCCTTCGACCTCAACTCCTCCCTGGGATACACTTCAGCCTCGACGATTTCCGCAAACACCTTCAATGTCGGGTCGGCGCTCGGGCCTCTTTTCACCGGCTACAACCCGAATGTCCGTGGGTTACCCGGGCTTACTCTTCCGTCATCGATCAAGTTCCCGCTGACCGAGCCGGCAGATGAAGCAGAACGAATCCAGTCGTCTCTGGATGACACCCTGACGACACCGGTTAATTACAGTTTCAATGTCTCTTACGGACGAGACCTGGGAAAGGGATTCTCGTTTGAACTCAGTTATGTTGGTCGTCTGGCGCGCGATCTGCTGGTGACACGAGACATCATGCACTTCAATGACCTGCGCGACCCGCAATCGGGCGTCACCTGGTACCAGGGAATCCGGAAGTTGATTGACCTGAGGTATCAGAACGCCGGTATCACGTCGATTGCGAAGATTCCGTACTTCGAGAACCTCTTCCCGGGGCTCGCCGGGAATTATTCTGTCCTCGGACAGACAGTTGCCCTGACGGCGACCCAGGCTGCCTATCGTCGCGTCGCCAAGAGTGCAGTTGGCGGTCGGAATACTACCGACTACACCTTCGTCCAGACCCTTTGGGATGACGGGCTCGGGTTCGGCAATAACCTCTTTGTCCACCCGCAATATGCCGCACTATCGGCATTCTCGACCATCGGTTCATCCGACTACAATAGCGCTCAAATATCGGTCCGGAAGAGGTTGAGTAAGGGCGTTTCGTTTGGCTTTAACTACACCTTCTCGCACTCGATCGATGGCGCCTCGGGTCTCCAGACCTCGGGTTCGTATGGTTCGGCGTTCATTCTGAATCCCCTGGATCTGGATCAGAACCGTGGAAGTTCGGACTTTGACATTCGGCATCTCATGAACGCCAACTACATCATCGAGTTGCCGTTTGGGGATGGCAAGCAGTTCCTGCGCAATATGAATCCAGTCGGGAACTTCCTGCTTGGAGGTTGGACGCTGACCGGCATCGTTCGTTACAACACAGGCCTTGCGGCGCCATCGCCCTTCGATGATGGCAAATGGTCGACCAACTGGAATGTGCAGTCGAACGGCTTTGCAGTCCGGCCGATCGAGGCCTCGGCGACCCGGACCGGCGACCCGAATCTCTTCAGCAATCCAACGGCTGCTTACCAAAGCTATCGGAACTCCTATCCGGGTGAGTATGGAGAACGCAACCAGTTGCGCTACCCATCCTTCTTTGGGTGGGATATGGGGGTCTATAAGGGCTTCGCGCTGCCTTGGGAAGGAACCCGCGTCGTCTTCCGTTGGGAGACGTTCAACGTCTTCAACCGGCAGGCTTTCACGACTTTGGCCAATCGTCGGCTCGCGACCGACCCCTTCCTCGGGGGTGTACCACCAGCGGACTGGGGAAGGTTCACGAACATTCAGGGCTCGCCGCGCGTCATGCAGTTTGCCTTGCGGATAGAGTTCTGATCGAGAGAAGAAGAAACAGCAGAACCAGACAGAAATGGACGGAACAGACGGAATAGTCCCCGTTTGTTCCGTCTGTTCGTTCAGTTGTCCGTACTGGCCGCCTCCCGTCGATCGAGGACCTTGAACGTGAACTGCAGCGGGTTGCTCTCATCGGCAGCGTGCCACTCGCTCTCCCCTTCTATCCAGTCAGCCTCATTCAGCTCGGGAAAGAATGTGTCGGCATCGCTCTCACTCTCGACGAGCGTCAGGTAGACTCGACTGGCGAACGGGAGTGCGCTCGTGTAGACATCGCTTCCACCGCCAATAAATACCTCACCCTCACCGCGTGAGCGCGCGAGCTCCATCGCTTCCTCGAAAGAGTGCGCGACCAGGCAATCCGCCGCCTGGAAGCCGCGATCACGCGTCAGAACGATCATGACGCGTCCGGGCAGAGCCCTGCCGATCGAAGCGAAGGTCTTGCGCCCAACAACCAGATGATGACCCATCGTCAAAGTGCGGAAGCGCTTCATGTCGGCGGGCAGACGCCACGGCAATCGGTTCTCAATCCCGATTCCGCGCTTGCGATCCATCGCGACAATCAACGAGATGATCACACTGCCACCTGCGCCTTGATATGTGGATGTGCCTCGTAGCCGGTTAGCTCGAAATCAGAGTAGTCGAACTCAAAGATTGAAGAGACCTGCGGGTTAAGTGACATGCGCGGGGCTGGAAAGGGGGTCCGTGCGAGCTGCAGACGCGCCTGTTCCAGGTGATTAACGTAGAGATGTGCATCACCGAGCGTGTGAACCAGCTCGGCCGCCTCAAGATCGCATACCTGCGCGATCATCATGAGCAGAAGCGCATACGACGCGATATTGAAAGGGACTCCCAGGAAGATATCAGCCGAACGCTGATAAAGCTGGCAAGAGAGGGCACCATTAATGACATAGAACTGCATGAAAGCATGACAGGGTGGCAGTGCCATCCGATCGAGCTCGCCCACATTCCACGCGCTGACCATCAGGCGCCGCGAATCGGGAGTGCTGCGGATCTGGTCAATAAGCTGACTGATCTGATCGACCGTTCTCCCGTCCGCGGAACGCCACGACCTCCATTGAGCGCCGTAAACGGGACCGAGCTCGCCCTTCTCGTCAGCCCACTCGTCCCAGATTGTGACGCCATGATCCCGAAGATAGCCGGTGTTAGTCTCGCCTCTGAGGAACCAGAGTAGTTCGTAGATGATCGATCTGAGATGAAGTCTCTTGGTCGTCAGCAGGGGAAAGCCACGTCGCAGATCAAAGCGCATCTGGTATCCAAAGGTCGAGAGCGTGCCCGTACCAGTGCGGTCGTGCTTTGGCTGTCCACGATCGAGGACGTGCCGCATCAGGTCAAGATATTGCTGCTCGAGAGACTCAGACATTCTGTCACTTCTCAGGGTTGGCGCGGTCGAGTGAGACAATATAGCAGATGGGTCGGCACTGGCAACTCGACAGGCTGAACTACTCCTTGGATCTAGCCCGCACACTGCGGGCAAGAAGGTTCAGAGTACAGGCTTTAGCCTGATCTCTGTTGGACGGCGCTTCGAGCGCAGCAGGCTAAAGCCTGTACTCTGAACCTTCTTGCTGCGACGCGGCTCGCTTTGTTGACGGACAATCGCGGGTCGGGTAGAGTCTCAGTTTCCCAAGAGCCCGGTCTGGATGACTGAGTATGAGGCAAACGGGGTGAACTGCCGGTTCGACCTGCCTTAATTCGAAAGTGGAACGTCTTCAAACATGAACGAAACGCAACTTGATCTCGCTTTGCCGGCACGAATCGGCCGGCTCGGTGAGCTTGCCTATAATCTGTGGTGGAGTTGGCACCCCGAAGCAAGTGCGATCTTCTCGTATCTCGATCCAGCCCTTTGGGAGTTGACCAATCACAATCCCGTCGCGATGCTCAGGTCAATCAGCTCTCAAAGGCTCGATGCCGCTGTCTCTGATGCGGGGTTTCTTCGCCGGCTTGACGGCATGATGATGGCTTTCGATCGGGGTGTCAGTGCTCGGGATTCCTGGTTCAGTCAGGAGTACCCTCGATTGGCAAGCCATACGGTCGCCTACTTCTCCGCGGAGTTCGGCCTCCACAATTCATTGCCGATCTATTCGGGCGGGCTCGGTATTCTCGCCGGCGATCATTGCAAGGAGTCGAGCGATCTCGGGTTGCCGTTTGTCGGGGTAGGCTTTCTCTATCCACAAGGGTACTTCCATCAGCGCATTTCACCAGAGGGTCGGCAGGAGGAGGTCTACACGCGATTTGAATACAGTGCCTCGCCCGTGGAGCCAGTGCTGACGCGGGAGACCGAAGGTGGCTTGATGAAGCTCCATCTGGATGGGCGCATGATCCACATTGCGGTCTGGCGAGTTCGGCTGGGATCGGTCTCGTTGTTGCTCATGGACACCGATGTCGAGGAGAACGAACCATGGGACCGGGAGCTTTCCGCGAGACTCTACGGCGGTGACCAGGAGACGCGCATTCGGCAGGAGATGGTGCTTGGGATTGGCGGGGTTCGCATGCTCGAGATGCTCGGCATCCGGCCGGCTGTTTTCCACGCGAATGAGGGGCACGCCGCGTTTCTCATGCTCGAGCGGATTCGCGGGTTGGTGCAAAGCGGATTGAGCTTTGATGAAGCTGCGGAAGTCGTGCGAAAGACTTCGGTGTTTACGACTCATACCCCGGTGTCTGCAGGCCACGATGCGTTTCCATTTCAACTGGTCGAGAAGCACTTCGGGGGGTATTGGAGCTCACTCGGTCTTGATCGCGAGAGATTTCTTTCCCTCGGTGAACACGAAGACGGGTATGGCGGGGTCAATTTCAACATGACCGCTCTTGCCCTCCGACTGGCCGGGGTCTGCAATGGTGTCAGCCAGGTACATGGCCGCGTTTCACGAAGCATGTGGAGTTCGCTCTGGCCCGACCTGTCAGAGGATGAAGTCCCGATCTCATCGGTCACAAATGGAGTTCATACGCCGACCTGGGTGGCGCCGGAGATGGAGCGGTTGTTCGCGAGGTATCTCGGACATGACTGGCTGCAGCATCATGACGATCCAACCCTCTGGGAGCGCCTTTCGGATGTTCCCGACGAGGTTTTGTGGGGCGTTCATTGGAACCTCAAGCTTAAGCTCTTTGGCTACATGCGCGAACGCGCACGGCGTGGGTGGCTTTCCGAGGGCCGCGGTCCAATGCATGTTCTGACAGCAGGCACACTGCTCAATCCCGACGCGCTGACGATTGGGTTCGCGAGGCGCTTCGCTACCTATAAACGAGCCCTCCTGATTTTCCAGGACATCGAACGCCTCAAGAAGATTCTGCACAACGACTGGCGGCCAATGCAGATCATTTTTGCTGGAAAGGCTCATCCGGCGGATGGACCGGGCCGCGCGATGATTCAAAAGGTCAATGATCTGGCACGTGATCACGACCTCGGTGGACGCATCGCGTTTGTCGAAGATTATGACCTTCACGTCGCGAAGTTCCTCTATCGGGGAGTCGACGTCTGGCTCAATAATCCACGCCCACCTTTTGAAGCAAGCGGAACGAGCGGACAGAAGGCGGCCCTCAACGGGGTGCCGAATATGAGCGTCCTGGACGGATGGTGGTTTGAGGGTTATCAGGGAACAAATGGCTGGGCAATCGACCCTGAGGTTGCGGACGAGGCGACCGACGAGCAACGCGACAAGGCGGATGCTGATGAGATCTACCGCATTCTTGAAGAAGAGGTCGTCCCTCTTTACTACGATCGCGACACAGATGGCATCCCGCGTCGTTGGGTTCAGGTGGTCAAGGAGGCGATCAGGACAGCAGCGCCAGTTTTTAGCGCGCGTCGGATGGTCAAGGAATACGCCGTGCGGATGTATGTGCCGGCCATGCGCGCGGCCGAACGCAACTAGCTCGAGTAGAAGGAAGAAGACTCACGCGAAGGCGCGAAAGAACGCAAAAAGACGCGAACCAAGTTGGACGGTCCAGACCCGTCCATTTCCCATTCGCGTCCTCTCGCGCTCTTTCGCGCCTTCGCCTGAGTCTTCTTCCTTCTACTCGAGTTCAGTGATGCTCTTGACCACCAATTTCGAGTCAGCGAGGGTTCCCTCTATTTTGAACTTTGCCCCGGACTCCTTCTTGCTGGCCTCAAGTTTGGCTTTGGCCATGTCATTGCCACTCGCGTCAAACTCAACGAACTTGCCATCTGCGAAGACGCCAAATCCACTGGCCGTACAATTTGGCATAAGCGCACATTTCTTGGTGTGACCCGCGGCGGCGACCATCGGATCTGGTGCTTTCGCGTGACGCGCCGAACACGCCTTGTCGACGATGCTGCCGGTCAGAGAAACGCTCTTACCCTGCGCGGAAACCATGACCACCAATGCCGCGATGACGATCGAGATCGCCGCCAATGAAGTGACTATTCTTCGCATAAACTCTTCCTTTCGTCTGTCGTGAATTCTCGAGCCGGTCAAAGACCCGGCGGGACTGTGGTTAGAGGAAAAAAGGCAGCTGCACAGTGGCAGCTGCCAGTTGAACCTTGGGATTCAATATTGATCAGAGCGCCCTCGGGCTTCGATACTGCTCGTAACGTCGAGTCGGTTCATACTTGTTTCCATTTGCGGAGTCCTTTTTCGGAGGCCCTTCAAGACGAATAATTTCAATCGCCTCCTGATAGACTCGCTCAAGATTCTCAGGCTGGAAACCATTGAGACGGCACGCGCGAATGTGCGCCCGTACAATCTCTTCGACCGCCTCGCGACCGGTCTGATCCAGTTCCTGGAGCGCACGTAGTGCCTGTGCTGAAAGCTTCATGTCCGGATAACCATTCCTTTCGCCAGATGATTTTGTCACTATAATGCTAAATGATTCAGCAACGTGAGGATGGAATCGCCACGCAGTGTACCATAGTTTCTGAGACTGTCTACATGTATTTTTGGACGGTCGGTTAATCAAAAATAATCCACCAACCAAGCCCAATATATCGCCGCAACTATTTGATAAACAAGCAGTTTCCGTGTTAGCGTGGAATCGCAGGCGAGGTCCCTCGGGGGGCAACAAAGCAGGGAGAACAGGCCGTCAGGAATGATCAGAATAGCAGCGTCCATTTACCTCAATTCGGCGCCCCTCGTCTACAGTTTTTCTGAAGGCACGCGTCGTCGAAGGACCAGATTTCTGGGCGATAAGGCCCCCGCGCGGTGCGCGCAAATGCTCGAAGCCGGTCTCTGCGACGCCGCACTCATCCCGGTCATTGAGTATCAGCGCATCCCAAATCTTCTCATCGTTCCGCAGGTTGCAGTTGCGTCCAAGCGACGGGTTCGGAGCGTGCTCCTCGCGACGCGGTGCCCCCTCGAAGAAGTGCGGACCGTCACCCTCGACAGTTCATCGCGAACCTCACAGGCCCTTCTGCGGATTCTCTTCAAACACAAGTACCAAACGAATCCGACATTTCTGGAGAGAACTCCTGATCCCGGGGTCTCTTTTGAGAACATGTTCGAGGGTAGCGAAGCGGCGCTGATCATCGGCGACCCCGCGATGCACCTCGCGGCTTCGGCCGAAAGACTATCGCTCAAGACATATGACCTTGCGGACGAGTGGCGCGAGATGTCGGGTCTGCCATTTGTCTTCGCTGTCTGGGCGACGAGCAAGCCCGTCCTCGAGGCATACCCGAACCTCGCTCGCGAATTCCAACTGGCAAAAGCGGAAGGTCTCGAGCGCGTCGACGAGATCGTCGCTCACTACTCAGAGACCCTCCAACTGCCTCCCGCCGAGCTGCTCACTTATCTTCAAGAGAACGTCAATTTCGATCTTGACGACGAGAATATCGCAGGCATGAATCGCTTCTTTGGTCTCGCCAAAGAGTGCGGTCTGATTAACGAGGCGCGGCCGCTGGAATTTGTGTAGCGGCGCGCTCTTGATCCCGTAAGGAAGAGAAACAACGGAACATACGGAAAGACACGGAAGATACGGAAATGCTCTATGACTTCCTTCCGTGATCTTCCGTATGTTCCGTTGTTTCTCTTCTCACGCTGGCAAGAGGCCTTTGATCTCCCGAACGACGCAGGCTACCTCATCCTGGTCCGCAAGCGCGATCATGAAGAACTTGTAGCCTTCACTGATACAGACAACGCCATTTGCAAAGAACCAGATGCCATTGAGCAGGGGATTTCCGCCGAGCAAGAGGCTGACCGGAAATCCTGTGACAGTCGCACCGCTGAAGGCTGAGGCAATCAATACCCCCCCTGCCGCGACGCTGAACGCCCCAAGCAAAGGCGCACCGACGTACTTTGTGAGATTGCGCTGGAACTCGATGTTTTCGCGCTCGGCTTCATCAATCTCGCCATTTGCCAGCCGTGTTTCCTGCTCTTTCAGGTACTCGGTGTAGCGCTCTGTCAGCTTGCGCATACCGACGACAGGGAGCGCGCTATGAAAGAACCAGCTTCCAGCAGCGCCAGCTCCGAGAATCGTTGCGCCAAGGCCTGGCAGCGCCGAGCCCCCCCTCACGCCGGCGATAAGGGAGAGAGTGACGACGGCGGTCTTGCCTGGGTTCTCCTTGATCCACTCGCGCGCCTTTCCATAGCCGGTGAAAGCGGCTTCAGTGATTCGGGCGCCGCTTGCTCCAGCGCTGTACGCCTGCTCGGCGCGTTCATAGAAGGTCGAGGCCTGACCGAAAACGTCGCGAGCCGTCTCTTCCGCCGATTTTGAGAACTCGGCTGCGCCTTCGCGAATGGTCTCACCTGCCTGAGAGGCCGTCGTCCGCACATTCTCGCGAACCTGATACTGTTCGTCGATCGAGTTCACCTTCTCGCGGGCAGCGTCTGTTGCCTCGCTGATAACGTCACCAGCCCTACGGGCCGCATCGCTCGCGGCGCTGACACCCTGATTGACCCTGTCGCGAATGTTGAACTGTTGATCCAGCTCCTGCGCCTTGCGTTTCGCCGCGTCTCTCAACTCTCCAAACGTCTTGCTGTTCATTGGCCAATACCTCCCACATCCTTACGCGCTTTCAGCCAGCAAAGTTCGCCCGACAAGAATTTAACACACCGGCAAGAGGAGAAGGGGCATTCGCGAAGACCCGGGCAGAAGAAGAAAGAATCACGCGAAGACGCGAAAGACGCGAAGATTCAAAACAGGGGGCCAAGTCCTCGCCATCGCCAAGTCCTCAGTTGACGCTCAATGCAGCGTAAAGTTACACTATCTTCGTTCTGCGCAAGTATTCCAAAGTGTTCAACCGAAGCCTATGTCGTTCTCAAAGTCAGTTAGATTCGCGATGTGCCTTGCCTTGGTTCTCTCCTGGGCCGGGACCTTTGCCGGCACTGCCCAGAAGAAGGGCGATGACAAGCGAAGCGGTCTGGTAACACCGCTGGTGCCGCCAACCCCGTTTAGCGAGGTCCGCCGGGATTCGCTGCTCAATGGGCTCCAACTGGTGACCTACGAGACGGCCGCCGAGCGCGTCAAATGTGAGCTGGTCGTTCGCAGTGGTTCGATGTTCGATCTCGAAGGCAGAACGGGGCTTGCATCCCTGACACAGGCGGCACTTCTCGCCGTCAATCCACGATTAAAGGAAGAGATCGAGTCCCTCAAGGGCGACATCACCTGGGGCCTCAACTGGGATGCGACGTGGTATCGCCTCGAAGTCCCGCCAGGCGCGCTCGAGACTGCCCTTGAGATCCTCGCGCGTCAGGTTGTAGTCGAGAATGTTCGAAATGACGCTCTCAAACGGGCACAGACCGATCACCTGGAAAGACTCGTGGCCGCGAGAGCCCAGCTAACACCTGCTGCCCGCGCCGATGAAGCCTTCTTTGCTGCGCTCTATCGTGAGCACCCGTATGGACGCACGGTCGAGGGCGACGAGAAGACGGTGAGGACGGTTGTCCAGGGTGATGTCTACGATTTTGAAAGACGCTTCTACCTCGCAA
>JANNRD010000521.1:0-5778 GCA_031401095.1 Acidobacteriota bacterium | reverse complement strand
AAAGACGCGAACAAGACATGGCCCGGGGTAGTACCCTCAACCATTTTCCCTTCGCGTCTTTTCGCGTTCTTCGCGCCTTTGCGTGAGTCTTTCTTCTTCCCCTCCCCAATCTAAAATCGAGAATAGTTAGGGTTTGATTGGCTTTTCACCCGGCTTCTTCGGCGTCGTTGGCTCAGGCTTCTCGTCCTTTACTTCATCGCCCGAAGTGATCTTCACATCCGACTGAAACTGACGGTAGTTCTTGTACCGAATCACCATCCTCACGTGAAGCTGGCCACCCTCCGGAAAGTCCAGCGTGTCGTCGGAATAGGTGTAGGTCGGGAACCAGTAGCGACCGTCAATATTCTCGCGGTAGGTTTCGAACCTCGGGAACCGCTGTTTGAACTCCGGGACGACCTTCCCCTGGACCTTGACGACCTGCATGTCCTCTTGATCAACCCAGATGCGACCTTGGAAGTACTTGCCTTCGATCTTCTGATCCTTGAGCCGTTTCAATTGCCGCTCATCCGTCATGACCTTCGGGACAACATCAAAAACGTGAGTCTGAAGCTCGTCGACCTTCTCTTTTCCGACATAAGTGACGTTGTAATTCGGCAATTCATCCGCAGCCAGGGCGAAGGGCTGCAGATTGATGAGAGCGTTCTTGTCCTCGGCCGTCAAGACGCCCTCTTGCTCCAGTATTGACGGAGGCGCCTTCAGGATTCGCTGAACGCGCTTCCCGGCATCCGTAAAGACAAATTCCGAGAGTAGATAGAATTCCCCCGAAATCGTGTCCGCCGGACCAACCCGCTGGATCTTCGATTCCTGGACGTACGAATAGTCCTTCCAGATGTCGCGGAGCTCGGTCTCCTTCGTGGTGAACTGACGGATGAGCTCTGCTGCGGCCGTCGAACTGGTGTTTTTCGCCGGAGTAACCGTCGGCGTCCGACTCTGCGCAAGAGCAAGGATCCCGGTCCCGATAAGGAGACCTGTCAAAAGCACACGGCCAAACATATTCTTGATCATAAATTCATCTCGTCCACGGAAACGCTGAACCCAACTCGGTGTTCGATGATTAGTATAGCGCCTCGAGTTGCCTTCGGCCTAGTTGATGGCAGATAGTTGAGAGCCTCTGCGGGCAGCGAGAGGGCCCAAAAGCCCAGGTAGAACACCGGACGGAAACCAATATGAAACACCTACTAATAGTTGCGTTGTTAAGCACGTTGACGCCTTTTGTTATCCAGGCGCAGGTCAATCGCCAGAATCCGACAAAGGGCATCTTGCTCGAGGACCTGACCTGGGTGGAGGCAGAAAGAGTTCTGACTCCGGAGACAGTGGTCGTCATCCCACTCGGCGCTCAGGCGAAGGAACACGGGCCGCACCTCAAGCTCAAGAATGATTGGCTGATTGCGGAGTACTTAAAGAAGCGAGTCCTGGACGGAGCGTCTGTCGTGGTCGCCCCGACGATAAACTACAACTACTATCCGGCGTTTGTTGAGTACCCGGGTTCCACTTCGCTGAAATTGGAGACGGCTCGTGATCTGATAGCCGATATCTGCCGGAGCCTGGCTCGGTACGGTCCGCGCAGGTTCTACGTGCTTAACACAGGGATCTCGACGCTGGCGGCTCTCAAGCCGGCGGCGGAGTTACTTGCGGTAGACGGGATTGTCATGCATTACACGGACCTGATAAAGATTACCGGCCCGGTCGAAAAGGCGATCGCGAAGCAGGAGGGCGGGACTCACGCGGATGAGATCGAGACTTCGATGATGTTGTACATTGCGCCGGGTACGGTGGATATGAAGAAGGCGGTCAAGGACTATCGTCCATCGAAGGGCCGGGGACTGACCCGCAATCCGGATGGCGCGGGGACTTATTCGGCGTCGGGTGTCTGGGGGGATGCAACGCTTGCCACCCTGGAGAAGGGCAAGAGGGTGACTGAGGCCTTGGTCGAAGGGATTCTGAGGGAGATAGAGGAACTACGGCGCGGACCGGTTCCTCAGAGAAAGACCGAATGATGACTGCCGAGGCGGCGCCTCCGGTTTCTCCTCACCGACAAACTGGAATCACACTTCGCCCATACACCTCCACCGTATCCTCCTCGTCCCCGCACATGAGGTAAATATTGAATTGCGTCACCCCAACGTCAGCCAGCTCCTTGAGTCGCCTGACCTGCTCCTCGACAGGCCCAACAATACAGAAGCGGTCGACGACGTCATCAGTCACAAACTGCGAATTGCTGCTACCTACTTCCGCGTGATGAAGATAATTGTACCCTTCACGGTTCTGAATATATGAGGTCAGTTCCGGCGGCAGTTCCTCCGGTTTGTAACGTGAGACAAGATCCGCTACGTGATTCGAGACCAATGCCGGGAACCAGCGGACGCGATCACGCGCTGCGGCCAAGTCATCGGAGACCCAGACGGGGGCCGCGGCCATGACTCTGATCTTCGAAAAGTCGCGCCCAGCCTCTTCCGCTCCCTGCCTGACAAACTGCAAACACCACTTGATGAGATGCGGATCCGCAAATTGCAGGATCACACCATCCCCAATTCGGCCCGCGCAGGCGAGCGCCTTCGGACCATATGCCGCCACCCAGACCGGCGGCACACCCGAGTCCGCCCACGCCATCTGAATCGTGTATTCCTCGTAGACGATCTGCTTCCCCGAGTTCAAATCACGAACCACCTGGACAGCTTCCTCGAGATTGGCGAGCGTCGTCGGCTTTTTGCCCATGACCCGCCGCGAACTGTCGCCGCGCCCGATGCCGAGGTCCATCCTCCCACCCGAGATTCGATTGAGTGTCGCCAACAGACTCGCGGTCACCGTTGGATCGCGCACTACCGGATTTGTGACGCACGTGCCGAGACGCATGCGCTCCGTGTTTATCGCCATGAGCGTCAGTAACGGGTAGGGCTCCTGCCACAGAACGTGCGAGTCAAAGATCCATCCATAAGCGAAGCCGGCCGCTTCAGCCTGCTCTGAGAGGCTGACGATGCGCGAGGCCGGCATGTCGGGCTTAAAGGTGATGGCGAATTCGAGAGGTCCCTGTTCCGGCATCCATGCTCCTGCTAAAAGTGGATTTGAAGGGCGAAGAGCCCTGGGAGCGTTGAAGAGGAAGACTCACGCGAACGACGCGAACGGCGCGAAGGGACGCGAAGAAGAGATGAAGCAGGAAAAGCTGGAAGGTCTGGGCCCGATGATTTCCCGTTCGCGTCTTTTCGCGTACTTCGCGTTCCTTTCGCGTGAGTCTTCTTCTTCAGTCCTGCCGAGCTGCGGCTCGGCGGCAACAACGCTCTTGCTACTCCTTAACCAGATCCCCATATGTCTCGGGCCTGCGATCGCGGAAGAACTGCCACACCTTGCGCACGTCTTCGATCTCATCGAGATTGAGATCCGCTACGACAAGCTCACTCTTGTCCCGCGAACCCTCGACGATGATCTTCCCGCGCGGCGAGCAGAAGTAGCTCTGCCCATAAAACTCACCGATATCCCACGGCTGCTCGTGCCCAACCCGATTGATTGCTCCCACAAAATATCCATTAGCCACAGCGTGCGCCGGCTGCTCCAGCTTCCACAGGTACTCGCTCAGCCCGGCCACGGTCGCTGAAGGGTTGAAGACGATCTCCGCCCCATTCAAACCCAAAGCCCGCGCGCCCTCCGGGAAGTGGCGGTCATAGCAAATATAAACCCCGATCTTCGCGAACTGCGTCTTGAACACCGGATACCCGAGATTCCCCGGTTTGAAGTAGAACTTCTCCCAAAAACCCGGCGCGACATGCGGGATGTGGTGCTTCCGATACTTACCGAGATAGCTCCCATCCGCATCGATCACCGCCGCAGTGTTGTAGTAGACGCCCGTCATCTCCTCCTCATAAATCGGAACGACGATCGCCATGCCGTGCTTCTTCGCCGTCTCCTGCATGAGCCGGACTGTCGGCCCATCCGGAATCTTCTCGACCATTCCATACCAGCGGGTCGATTGTTCGGCGCAGAAGTACGGACCCGTGAAGATCTCCTGCATGCAGAGTATCTGCACGCCTTTGCCTGCTGCCTCTTCGATAAAGCCAAGATGCGTCTTGATCGAGTCTTCCCTGATCTTCTCGAGCGATTCGGTCGCAGGTGTCGTGCACGCCGCCTGAATCAGCCCGCATTTGACGATGCGTGGCATGTCTTTCTATTCCCCTTTCACTGCTCGATGCTCCCGCATGAGAACGTAGTAAACCACAAAACCGATAATGAACGTCACAAACCAGGAGTAAGTGTAGAGCATATCGAAAAGACCCGGTGATGCAACCTGACCTCCGGGCGTCGTCGCCGCGCGCAGGAACCCTGGCACTACCGGTGCGACCGCCGCTACCAGCGCAATGATCGCACACCAATTGAATCCGTTTCGATATCGATATTGCCCTTCTGTATCGAAGAGACCCGCCAGGTCGAGCCGCTGCTTTCGCAACACCCAGTAGTCGCAGATCATGATCCCGGCGATCGCGCCCATCAAACCGGAGTAGCCGATGAGCCAGGTGAAGATATACGCGCCCATCGAAGACATGAGCTTCCACGGCATCATGACGATGCCGATGACCGCGGTGATCAGACCACCGGTGACATAGGAAATCAGCTTCGGATTGAGGTTCGAAAAGTCATTTGATGGCGAGACTACATTGGCCGCCATATTCGTCGTCAACTGCGCCGCAAAGATAACTACCGTCGCAAAGATCACGACGATGACACTGTCGAACCGCTTGATCAGCTCGATCGGATCGGGAATCGCCACTCCGTAAATAAGAAGCGTCGCGCTGGTGACGGCCACTCCGATAAAAGCGAATGCGGTCATCGTCAAGGGCAGCCCCATCGCCTGACCCAGCATCTGCGATTTCTGAGAGCGCGCATACCGGGTGAAGTCGGGGATATTGAGACTGAGAGTCGCCCAATAACCGACCGACGCCGTCAACGCTGGCGGGAATATCTTCCAAAACTCGCCCTGCGCCTTTTGCAGTCGGCTCGATTCGCTGAGCACGTGACCCAGACCGCCTGCAGCGGAAGCGGCCCACCAGAGCAAGACCGCGCCTCCCAGGAGCAGCAGCGGGGCCGACCAGCTTTCCAGATGCTTGATGCCTTCGATGCCGTTGAGGATGATAAAGACCTGGATTCCCCAGAAAAGCGCGAAGCCAAGCCAGGTATGGAGCGCGACGCCGCCGAGACTCGAGTCGATGCGGTTCCATCCACCCCAGAGGATTCCAAAGAGCACATCGAGAGCCGTGCCGCCGATCCACGTCTGGATGCCGAACCAGCCACAGGCGACGATCGCGCGGAGCACCGCGGGGATGTTGGCGCCACGAGTTCCAAACGAAGCGCGAGCGAGCACCGGGAACGAGATGCCGTAGCGTGTTCCCGCGTGCGCATTGAGGACCATTGGGATAAGGACGATCGTGTTGCCGAGAAGGATGGTGATCATCGCCTGCCACCAGCTCATGCCGGCTTCGATAAAGCCGCCGGCGAGGGTGTAGGTGGTGATGACGACGCTCATTCCGATCCAGAGCGCAGCGATATTCCAAGTCGACCACGTCCGCTTGGCGATCGTCGTCGGCGCAAGATCCGCGTTCCAGAGCGGACTGGCCGAGACATCGATGGTCAACTCCTCAAATGGATTTTGGATTTTAGATTTTGGATTTTGGATTGGGGGATTTCCTTTCCTGGATCTGGGTTCTAGATTGCAGCACTGTCTCGACCGATTTTGGATTGAGGAATCCCTGGGACAGCGGCAGCCCCGGGAACGCTGAGCCCCAGCTCGGCATG
>JANNRD010000520.1:0-8242 GCA_031401095.1 Acidobacteriota bacterium | reverse complement strand
CTGAGCCTCTGTGGTTCTTGACCTCCGTTAGTTCTCTTCCTCTCTTCGCTACCGATTATCGTCAGAAGTTGATCTTGGCCCCGATGCGAACCTTGCGCGATTCGTTGACGACGCTGTCCCGAATCCGCCCAAACGTCGTCGAGGTGATGACCGCGGTCGGAAAACCAAAGTTCGCATGATTGAGAATGTTGAAGAACTCGAAGCGCAGCTCGAAGTTCACACCCTCAGTGATGTTTGTCCGCTTCAAGAACGCCATATCAATGTTGTAGGCGCCGGGACCATTGAAGAAGTTGCGCCCGGTATTACCTAATTGGCCCGGACCCGGTTGCGAGAACTGCGCGATCTCTGCGGCCGTGAAGTAGCCCGGCACGCCAGAGAAGGCGGACGACGTCTTGTCCACCTTGCCGATGTCGCGGGCGCAGCCGTTGCAGTTGGCCGTCGAGTTGACGATATTGGTCAACTGACTTGACCCGGTGTAGACCGTGAAGGGGCGGCCCGATTGGACCGTCACCACTCCATTGACGTTCCATCCTTCGATGATGCGTTGGACAACGCCGGGCGCGTCTTTGCCAATCCAACCCTTGCGTCCGAAGGGTAGATCCCAGATCGCATAGCCGACGAAGACGTGGCGGCGATCGAAGTCCGATCGAGCATAATTGAGATAACGGCGGTTGATATCGAACGGCGTCGAGGAAGCCGATTGGGCACTGCCGGTCGCCGCTGTCGTGAAAGCAGGATCGAACGAGCGGGAATCCAGCGACTTTGCGAATGTGTACGATCCCTGGAACTGCAAGCCCTGCGAGAACTTTCTCTGGACCATGATCTGCAAAGCGTGATAGGTCGAATAGTCGTTCGAATCAATGACGTTGATGCCGGCAAATTGAGGGAATGGCCGGAAGAAAGTCGTCGGCAGACCCGCGAGTTCCAATAGCGATTTGCCACTCTGAATTCGGCCGGCCGCGTCAGCAGCGATGCCGGCTACGCCGTTGAGCACAATCGTGCTCGCAAACTGACGACGCACGAAATCCGAGCCGGTTTCGGCACCGACGCGGCGAGTGTCAGGTCCGTAAAGCTGATTGAGCAGCGGGCTCTGATAGGTCGAACTCGCCGTCAGCTTTTGATACTCGGTCAGAAAACCGTTCTTAAAGATATCTACCTGACCGATGTTGTACGCGCCGAACAACCCCGATGCCTTTCGGCCAATGTACGAGACATCAACGACGATGTTCTTGCCGATGTCGCGCTGGATGTTGAGTCCCCATTGGCTGGTTGCTGGTGAGCGGAACGAAGGGTCAACAACCGTGATCGTCCCGGAGCCAAATGACGCCGGCTGCAATTGAGCCTGTGGTATGACGGTCGCCGGTGGCGCAACAGCAGGGACGCCATCACGAAGACGGCCACCCGTTGCTCCCGGGCCTCCAGTCTGACCGAACTCGGTGTTAACGACGCCGAGCGTGACGCCGGGGATGTTGTTGTAGATTGCCGAAGACAGGACAAAGGTATTGAGACGGTCGTAAGCAAGACGATAATTGACCCGGACCGAGGTCTTCCCGTCTCCCTTGGGGTCCCAGGCGAGGCCGATACTCGGCGACCAGTTGTTGAGATCGCTCTTGTAAATATCGCGGTCCACCCATCGCAGGGCATTGGTCGCCGGCTCGCCGACTCTCACCGGCTGGTTCGGTCCGTACAATCGCCCGCGCGCGAACGGTGCCAGCTTCAATTCATTTCGCAGCCCGATGTCGATCGTCAGATTGCGACGGAAGCGCCACGTATCCTGGATGTAGAAATCATACTCGCCGTATCTCGCGTCGTTGACGAACAGACTGCCGGGAGCGCTAAAGCCCGTCAGCCCGTAATCCGCGACAAATCCCTGCCGGACCGTTCCAACGCGTCCCAACAAATCGTTGATCGTGTTCTGCAACCGTGGCCGGTCAAGGGTGTTGATTCCGGGAGCATTCGTCGTGTTGAGCGCCGGCAGACAGAAAAGCTCCTGGCCCTGCGCGTTGACTCCCGCGGCGTTGTTCAGGCAGGCCGTGCTGACCGTTCCGCCCGAGTCGACGATACGGTTCGCGTTCTGGCCCGCAATCGAGCCGCGAAGATCCTGGTGCTGCTGATAGCGGAAGTTGATACCGCCCTTGATAAGATGCGCGCCCTTGTTCCAGCTCAGGTTGTCGACAAACTGGTAGGTATTGATCGTGCGCAGATTGCCGACGGTAAAATCCAGGGGATCGGTCGGATTGATCGTCACTATCGAGAAGGCCTGCGCCCCGGCCGATGGATTGATGAAGTTGAAAGTGAAGTGGTTGAAGCCACCGACTATCTCATTGACCAGACTCGGCGAGAGCACCCAGCGATAGCTCGCCGCCATATTGCGCGGGTCGCGCGTCGTGTTGACCTTTGGCGCCAAACCAGGAAATGCCGGTGCACCTGAGTTGGTCGTGTCGTTCAGCGTGTCCTGTTTGCCCCACGCGTATCGCACAAAGACCCCGTGGTTGTCGTTGAACTTGTGATCGATCTTGAAGACGAAATCGCGCTGGGGATCGAGACGGCCAACGTTCCAGGTATAAGCGGCGGTGTTCAGGCCGTCGCCGGAGGAATAGAGATTCGGAGCCGGCAGCAGGTCAAGGACCCTCTGCTGAATCGACGGGTCAATACCCAGCTTGCGCGGATCGTTGGCAACGATGTTGTAGCTCGCAATACAGTTGGTGGTCACCGCCCCACCGCACGAAGGCAGAAGAGGGTTGCCCGAGGCGTCGACACTTGCTCCAGTCTGGCCAGCCGCAGTGTTCCTTCCACCGCCGACCACATAGCGGTAGATGCCCTGCTTTGCCAGGGGCGTATAGACCGTGCGCGTCAGCCCAACCGGAAAGACCTGTTTCTGGCCCTGATAATTGAAGAAGAAAAATGTGCGATCCTTGAAGATCGGGCCGCCGACATCTCCGCCGTATTGATGCTGACGAAGCGCGGGCTTCTTGAGGCCGTTGAGGTTGTTGCCCCACTCGTTGGCCGCCAACGCAGCGTTCCGGTGGAAGTAAAAGAGATTGCCGTGGAACTTGTTCGTGCCAGACTTCGTCACCAGTGCCACTTGCGCGCCGCTGCTGCGTCCGAACTCAGCCGTTGCGTTGCTGGTGATGACCCGGAACTCCTGCAGACCGTCGGGGTTCGTACGCAATGGCGAAAACTCCGAACCGCCTGCCGAGGACTCGTTGATGTCAATCCCATCAAGCGTGTAGTTAAAGGCACGATCACGGGCTCCATTGACGTGAGAGGACCCGCCAGTGTTTGCACCCGAGACGACACCTGGTTGAAGCCGGACGAAAATCAGCGGATTGCGACCACCGGTTCCTGATTCGAGCCCAAGCGGCAGCGCGGTCAGCGTGTTGTTGTCAACCGTCGCGCCGAAATTGCCCGACGTCGCCGTCTGTACGCGCTCGGCGCTCGCCGTCACTTCGACGACGTCATTTGTCCCACCCACCTCAAGCGTGATGTTAACTGTCAGCGGTACGCCCACGCCAAGCACGTTGCCTTTCGAGATGAACTTCTTGAAGCCCTGCTTCTCGGCCGCAATCGTGTAGCTGGCAAGCTGCATCCCGTCAAAAGCGTAGGTCCCCGCAGAGGAGGTATTACCGGTAAACGAGAGATTCGTTCCCTCGTTGGTCAACGTCACCTTGACTCCGGGAACGACTGCGCCGTTGCTATCAAGCGCGGTCCCAATGATGCGCGACGTCCCAGTCTGTGCCAATACCCCGAGAGCTGAACTGACGAGGATCGTAATCAGTGCAAAGAGCTGCGTTCTTCTGTTCATTTCGTTCTCAGACTCCTCAAAGATGAAGGCGTCAGACCTCGTCCAACGCCCAAGTAGGAAAAGTAAGCGTGCTCACGGATTGGGTGTCAAATTTCAACGAGTTCCATCGCAAAAAAAGTCTTTCAAATCAGCATTCCACTATTCCGGAGGGCCAGCACATGAGACGCAAGCGCCATTCCGCTTTAGTGGGTTCTGACCGGTGCGCAACGCTGCCTACACGGTTCGTCGATCAATAGTCATGTCAACATTTAGAAGGAGGCTGCGGAATCGCCACCGGCTACCCAATGAGTCGATATCCGAAATCCCGAATAGGTATCCGAAAAAATGCAAAACAGGGTCGCCGCGCATCCGGAGCAAAGGACAAGAAGTTCACACTGAGGGGATAGGGAGCGCGCGCACTAGCGCCGTCTTCATCGCTCAAGTACTCAGGCTAGCACGCGCGCTCGAGGTGTCTTCCTAGAAAACCAGTCTTAATGCCATCTGACCTTGACGAGCGCTGTTGTCGAGACGGCCAGAGTTGACGTAGCTCGAGATATTGCGCTCGGTCGAGATCGTCCCAAGCGTGTTGGCGCTGAGGATCGTCCTCGTCGGTGCTCCGAACGTAACCCGATTGAAGAGATTATAGAACTCCATACGGAGGATCAGTTTGACACCCTCGTGGATCTTGAACTCCTTGAACGCCGACATGTCGGTATAGTTGAGCCCCTGGAGGAAGAAGGTGTTGCGACCGATGGTACCCTCGTTGCCGGAGCCGGGAAGGTAGACGCGGTCGTTGGCCGTGATTGTCGCTGCCTGCGCCGGAATAAAAACCGATCCGGGCAGCTGTGTCGTCGAAATCTGGACACCGCTCGGAAGGCGGCGCCCGTTGTCAACCGAGACCCCAAGCAGGCTGAGGTCAGTCAAACGAGGACGATCACCCCCCAATCCGTCACCGTTGATGTCATAACCGGCCGTGACGCTGAATGGGTTGCCGGTCTGGAAGGTCGTTGTCCCCGAGATGTTCCACCCGCCGATAACCCGTCCGACGAAACCGCGCTGGTCGCGCATAAACGGAAGCCGGTAAGAGTAGCTCGCGACGAACCGATGCGGTGTGTGGAACGCGCTCAACCCACGGAGCGATGCGGCCGCCCCACCCTTCTTCCCGGCCGGCGCATTCGTATCGACCGTCGTAAACGTCGCTTCCGACCCAGTATCAATCGACTTGCTGAAGACATAGGTCAACGTAAAGCTGAGACCATTCGAGAGCCGCTTGCTCCCCTTGACGACAAGCGCGTGATAGTAGCTCCAGCCGAAATTCTGAAGATTGACGTTGCGGCTGAATGTCGCATCCTGACGTCGTTCATTGAGTCGCGCGGTGTTGATTGAGATGTAGCCGTGCGGGACACCATCGACAACGACGATACCCTTTTGGGCGAGCGTTGCAGTTGTGCTGGTCAGCGCGCTGAAGCTCCGGAGCGAGCCGCTGGCAGTGGCGTTGACGGTTCCGTCTGCATTGTTGACGACGCAAAGTGGATCGGTGAAGTTGACGCAGGCGCGGTCGAAGACCACCGGCTTGAAATTGCCGCCGCCGACATCGACCTGCAATGAAGGCGAGGTCAACGGATAGACGGCATCGTTCGCGCTATCGAAGAATGGCGAGCCGATGCCGCGATTGCCGTTGTAGCCGATCTGAATGGCAAAGTTCTTGATCTGTCGTTCAACCGTCAGATTCCACTGCTGAACGTAAGGCATTTGGAGATTGCTTGCCGGAATCAACAGCGTGCTCTGCAGCCTTCCACCGATGTCGCGAACACCGTTCGCAGTGAAGGTCGTGCTACGGGAAGCCACGCCTGGCGTGAAAACAAAGCCGCAGGACGGATCGGATATCTCATTCGGGCAGATTCCGCTGAAGACATTGGCAAAGCCATTGGGCGGCTGTGTCCGCAGACTCAACTGATTCTGCGAGAAGACTGACTGGAAGAGACGGCTGTGATTGATGCCATAGCCGCCGCGAATGACTGACTGGCCAACGTCACCTGTCAGCCACCTCAGCTTCTCGGACGAGGGCGAATAGGCAAACCCGAAGCGAGGTTGGATATTGTTCTTGTCATCGCTGAAGCCATACTGGAAGCGATCCTTCATTTCCTTTGGTGCCCTGACGTACTCGTACCGGACACCGAGATTGAGCGTCAAGTTCGGGCGGACCCGAAAGTCGTCCTGGAGATAGAGATTCGTCTCGCCAAATCGATTCTCGGCCTTCGGGTCACCAAAGCCCTTCTGGTAGGCGGTGATGAAGCCGCGCATGAAGTTCTCGAAGCTCGTGAATCCGTTGCGCGCCGTGATCGCTGCCAGCGAGTCGTTAGAGCCAAACGTCCAGAATCCGCGAGCTCTGTCGCCCGTCTCGTCATCAAGCGCCTGGAACCGCTGGTCGACGCCAAATTTCAATGTTTGGCGATTGAAATTCATCGTGTGATTGTAGACAAGTTGATGGTCGCGCTGGCGTCGATTGATCGGGACGTTGGTCGAGGTGCCGATGATCCCGCCGCAGGCCCCGACACCGATGCCGGTACATAGATTCTGGTTGAAACGCAGCACCGGAATGTCGTTGCCATCGCTCACATCCTGGAGAGTCGAGCGATTGCCAAAGCCGTACCGGAATTCCCCCACCTGACGCGTCGAGAAAAGGTGAGTCACGGTCAGACCGAGGTTGTATTGCTTGTCGTTTCTTGCGCCGAATGTGTCACCATAAATAAAGCGGCCGGTGGTGTCGAGCTGGCGGCTGTACTGATACCGGAAGTTGATGTTGTCGTTCGAAGTTGCTTTGAAATCAATTCTTCCTGTGTAATCCGCACGCGGAAGCAAAGTGGTGAACCCGAGGGTGACACATCGGTTCTCGCGCCCGCTCGCGATCAGAACAGAGCAGGCGCCAGGATCGTTCGGAGCGACGCCGGTCAGTTCTGGGGTCTTGTAGAGACTGATGACCTTGTTCATAAAGCCGAGGTCTCGGGCCATGTTCGGATGCGTTGTCGGATCCAGGCAAAAGTTGCGGAGTGGATCACCCGCCTTGGCGACTATTGCCTGACCATTTGCGCCAATTGGACACGGACGCGCTTCTTCACCGGGGAGAAAGATGACACGAGTCTGAGTTCCAGCAGTCTTGTTGTAGATGCGCTCGGCGCTCATGAAGAAGAAAAGCCGGTCGCGGCCATCGATTGCAGCCGGACCAAAGAATTTCTCCGGGAACCAGATCGGCCCGCCGAAGGTCCCTCCGTACTGCTGTCTTCGCACTGCCTGACGCGGATTCAGCTGTCGGCCGGTGGTGGATGAATTACCCGCGGCGTTGCGCAGAAAACCATTCGAGTTAAAGATGTCGTTTTGGACAAAGTCGTAGAGGTCACCGTGGAACCTGTTTGTCCCAGACTTCGTTTGCACCAGCAGGACCGCCCCGCCGGCGCGACCGAACTCGGCCGAAAAGGCATTGGTCAAAACCTGGAATTCTTTGATCGTACTGATATTGACGCCCTGGCGGTTCTGATTCTCCGATGAGTCGTCATTGTTGACGCCGTCAATCTGGAATGTCGCCGAGCGCGTTCCCTGACCATTGAACGAAGCGAAAGAGCCGCTTGAGTTGGTTGGGTTGTTCTGACCGCTTGAAGCATCACCGCCGAAGGATGAGGGCTGGAATCCAGGAATCTGCTCGACAAGCGAAATGAAGTTCCGACCTGCAAGCGGCGTGTCCTCGATTCGCTTCGCATCGAGCGAGTGTTTGATCTCGCCCGTGGTTGTTTCGATCTGCGGTGTCTCGCCAGAGATCTCCATCACCTCAGAGCCCACCGAGGCGACGTCGAGCTTGAAATTTGAAACCGTGTTCCGGTTGAGTTCGACCTGGACCTCGGTCTTGGTCACCTTGCGGAAGCCCTTCGCGTCGACCGTCAAATCATAAGTGCCCAACGGGAGAAAGCTCATGGAAAAGTAGCCTTCATCGTTGGTTGTCACCGAGCGAGTCGAGGCAGTCTCCCGGTTCCTCGCGTTGACCGCGGCATTTGGTACTACCGCCCCGGCTGAATCCAACACGGAACCGCTCAGAGTCCCAGTGACGGTCTGAGCCACTCCCATCGTCGAAAGAGAAATAATAAAGAAAAGCAGCATCAACGCACCTGCTACCTGCCGTCGTAACATATCGAGTCTCCTCTGATTGAGTGAATTTGCCGGGAGCAGTCGCCCGAGGCCCCCTGACCATGACGATGGCCGCGCTCTCGCGACCATCGCATCACCGATCATCCCAGCAGCAGCTTCGTCCCTTGACGTCGTAGGTGTCGCTTTCCGGTTGCGACTATAGGTGTTTACACACTCATCATACACTCTGGTTTGCGATTAACGAAACCAAAAGTTCTGATGATGACGATGAGAGTGGTTTATCGGCGGTCACCGGGGCAGAGGGATAAGGACAACAGGGAC
>JANNRD010000519.1:0-1853 GCA_031401095.1 Acidobacteriota bacterium | reverse complement strand
TTCCGATGTGCGGCGTCCCGTACCATGCGGCAACCGGGTATGTCGCGAGGTTGGTGAGAAAGGGCTATCGAGTCGCGATTTGCGATCAAATAGACGAGGCAGAGCCAAACTCGAAGCTCTTCAGACGCGACGTCGTGCGCGTCATCACTCCAGGCACGGCAATCGAGTCGCAACTGCTTGACAGCAAGCGAAACAATTATCTCGCCTCGTTTTGTGGGGCCGGCGAGGCGATGGGACTCTCGCTGTTGGATCTCTCGACCGGAGAGTTCCTGGCGACTCAGTTTCAGGGTGAGAGCGCGTGGAGCCGGATTCAGGAGCAGCTCGAGGTCTTTACGCCAAGCGAGATACTCTATCCGAACTCGCTCGGCCCCCTTCTCGGTGTGGTTGCTGACCAATCCGGGATGTCGATCCCTGTCGGCACGACGCCCTCCGAGCCTGCCCCATCACCTGCCACACAAAGCGCGACCTACACCCCCCTCGACGACTGGCTCTTTGGCTTCGATCACGCAGAGGGCCTGCTGCTCTCGCACTTCAGAGTGAAATCACTGGATGGCTTCGGGCTCAGGGATCGCGCCTTTGCGGTTTGTGCCGCCGGCGCAGCAATCCACTACATCAATGAGACGCAGCGAGGGCACGCAACACATCTCGGTTCGATCACCTTCTTCGAGCCATCTGATTTCCTCAGCCTTGATGCGACGACCGTCGCCAACCTTGAACTGGTGAGCGCGGTGGACGGCCGTCCAGCGCACTCGCTTCTCGGTGTCATCGATGAGACAGGAACAGGTATGGGCGCTCGGCTGCTGCGTCAATTGGTGTTGAGGCCGTCAGTCAGACTCGACGAGATAAACTCGCGCCTCGACGCAGTTGGTGAACTCGTTCGCTCGACCATGAAGCGCGACAAGTTGCGCCGGTCGCTCGAGTCGATTGGCGACATCGAACGCCTGACAAGCAAGCTGACGCTCAATCGCGCAACGGCGCGAGATCTGCTTGCACTCCGGCAATCGATCGAGATACTCCCGCGAATCAGAACGGATCTTGAGGAATTCTCTGCGGGACTGCTCGCTTTGCTCCGTGACGGCCTTGATGAACTTGGCGATGTCGGCGAGATCATCGCGACCGCAATCGCCAACGATCCGCCAGCGACTTCCAGCGAAGCTGGAATGATCCGCGAAGGCTATCACCCTGAGCTGGACGAACTTCGTCATCTCGCGCGCAGCGGGAAGAGCTACATCACTTCCATCGAGGCGCGGGAACGCGGCAGAACAGGAATTAACTCGCTCAAGGTGAAGTTCAATAATGTCTTTGGATACTTCATCGAGATCGGCAACGCGCACAAGGATCGCGTGCCTTCGGACTATGATCGCAAGCAAACGCTGGTCAATGCTGAGCGTTATACAACCCCGGAGTTGAAGGAGTATGAAGTCAAGGTGCTGGGGGCTGAAGAACGTATTCTCGAGCTCGAGATCTCGATTTTCAGCCAGATCAGGTCGCAGATTGCGCTTGAGGTGAGGCGCATCCTCGCTGTCTCGCAAGCACTCGCCATGATGGATGTGCTGGCGTCGTTCGCTCAGGTTGCCGCCGCGCGGAATTTCGTGCGGCCAGTGCTGCACGAAGGCGACGAACTGGAGATCTCGGCGGGCCGCCATCCGGTCATCGAGACACTGGGTGAGCGATTCACGCCGAATGATCTCAGGCTGAATAACACCATCGACCGTCTGATCATCATGACGGGGCCGAACATGGGCGGCAAGTCAGTCTACCTCAAGCAGACGGCGCTCATTGTCATACTCGCGCATATGGGTTCCTTTGTCCCAGCGACGGCTGCGCGCATCTCTCTCACCGATCGCATCTTT
>JANNRD010000518.1:0-5435 GCA_031401095.1 Acidobacteriota bacterium | reverse complement strand
CTCGGGATGACGGCTGGCATGATCGTCTACTTCGAGCGCGCTGGTTGGCGTCAATTGACGCGCGCGGCACTTGTCTCTGGCTTTGTCGGGGGATTCGGGTTCGCCTTCGCCAACCTCATCAAGCTGCTCGGCATTGCCACGGGTTGGCAGACCAACTGGCACAGTGTCATGGAACAGTTGTACGGCGCCATCAATGGCATTGGTATTGCCCTTGTCATCGGTTACCTCACGAAACGGGCGAAAGGGACGACACGTGCGAAACCAGTCGATGAGGAACCGCCGATTCGCCAATGGACTGAGACATTCGCTGTCTGCTTTGTTCTTCTCGGGGTCACATATCTGAACTTCCGAAGGAATCCGATCGAGTGGGTGAAGGCGGGGACTGTCCCGGCTTCGATCGTCGGCGTGTCAGCCGAGAGTTGGTTTGCCCTCGCATACCTCGCGCTTGCCGTGACCGTTGTCGCGATCCTGCTGCGACATCGACGCGAGCCATTGGCGTTGATCCCGTCGAGCTGGATGGGCCAGGGCCAGTTGCTCTACGTGATTCTGTTGTGGTGGGTCGTGATTGGCAATTTCGAGCGCTCGGTTGTCGCGTTCGCACCGCAGCGGTTGATCACCGAAGGAGTCATCTTCCTCAACGCTCTCATCTGCACCGCGTTGTTGCTGCTGGTTCGCGGTGGGGAGATGTCGCCTCGCCCTGACACGGTTGGAGTCGAAGATAGCAAGAGCTGGCCATTACCGAAGACGGTTGCTGCGGGAGTCGCTGCCGGAGTTGCACTGATTGTGGTCTCTGTCGTTGGAAGCTGGGGAGCGGTCCGCGCGATCTACGGCGATCAGGTCGCTGGCAAGATCAAGCGACAGATCCGATTCGGCCCCGACGCAACGGCTACGACCGAGAAGCCGGCTGCGGGGCAACCACACCCATAGGCAGATGGCCCTCGCCCGCACGGACCACAGTTCCCGGGAAAGAGCGCCCTCGACTCAGCGGCTGCCTGGGAACGCCGAGCCCCACCTAGGCAATGCGCCTTGGAGTAGTGCGGCACCGCTCCAAAAAGCGAGATTCCATTGCGGGATTAGTCGCGAATGGTGTGGAGAATTGCACACCACTCAGAGGTGGGCTGCCTCCGAGTCGGGTTGTTCGGCCCGGTTAAGGACGTCATCTGCCTCAGCTTGTCCACGCTGTCTGCCACTCCACCCCTCACTTCCTTCGACGATAAGTGGTCGCCGGTTCCATCCCCATCAGGAACAGCGGGTTGACTCAGATATCCAGACCTCAGGTGCCGCTCCGGTGCCAAACCCGCAGGGCGGCATACCGCTTGCTCTATCAGACAACGCAGGACCTCCAAGCGAAGGTCGCAAGGGGTGCGGTGTCAAAGGAGTAGCGATGAAGGTGTTGATGACGACGGATGGATCGAGGGACGCGACGACGGCGCTGCGAACAGCGTGTCGCCTCCTGCGCAAGACAGACCATGACGTTGTGGACTTGCTGTGTGTCGCCCCCGAGATGTATGTCACGCATCGCAAGGGGAAGCCAGGGAAGGCCGGTAGCGTCCGCTTGCGCGAGGATTATCAACGCCAGATCGTCCTTGAGACAGAAAGGATTCTAGCCGAGGGACGGCAGGTCCTTCGAGCTGAAGGCGTTGAGGCGCGGCCATTAGCAAGAATCGGCTCTCCCTCGAGGGCCATCGTGCAGCTTGCACACGACTACGACATGACGGTTGTCGGGGCGCGTGACCGGTATGCAGAAGGAGAGAGCGGGCGAGGTCTTGGGCCTGTCTCAAGCCGTGTTGTGGCGCACGGTTCCGGGGCGGTCCTTGTTGGACGGGAATTGGCTGCGGAGCGGAGTGTGCGAGTTCTTCTCGCAGTGGATGGTTCGCTCGCATCAGAGCGGGCTGTTCATCTGATTGCGTCGCAGTTCAGCCTGGATTCGGCCGAGTTCACCGTCATGCACGTCGTTGAAACGCCTTGGGTGCGCCTGGGTCTTGAACCAGAGTGGTTTGACCACACCGGCCGCTCTGTCGAGCGGACCGATGCGGAGGAGAACCCTGAGCACGATCTGCGCCTGGGTGTTGAAGAAGTCGTTGAAGATGCGCGGACGCAGCTCGAAAGATTCGGATTCTCGGCGACGACCATGATCGAGGAAGGGGATCCGGCGCTCGAGATTCTAAGCGAAGCCGAGAAAGGAGAATACGACTTGATAGCTCTCGGCGCCTCCGGCGTCGCCGGGCTGAAACACGATATGCTTGGCAGTGTTTCGTCGAGAGTGGCGCAGGACGCAGCTTGCTCGGTCCTCGTTGTCAGATTCACTGAATGACAGCGCGAATGTGGATCAGAAGCTATTGAAATAGCGAAATAGGCGACCTCCCGTGAGGAGTACGGAAAGGAATAGGCAGGTCATGGTGCTACCGGTTCAGATTACATTTCGCAATATGGAAGCATCTCCGGCAGTCGAGGCGAGAATCAGGGAGGAGGCAGCCAAGCTGGAGACCTTCTATGACCGCATTATCAGCTGTCGCGTGATGATGGAGATTCCGCATCACCACCATCAGAATGGGAACCTGTTTCATATTCGAATCGACCTTGGTGTGCCCGGGGCCGAGGTCGTGGTTCGGCACGAGCCGAGTCTGCATAGTTCGATCCAACAGCTGGACGAAGAAGTGAGGGCGAAGGCTCGCGAAACACAAACGCCTCACAAAGACGCTTATGTGGCGATCCGTGATGCCTTCAAAGCCGCTCGCCGACGCGTCCAGGATCACGTCGAGCGCGAGCGTGCTCGCTGAAGGACTTTGAAAACCAGCCCACGGTGCTGAGGGCCTCAAGCGCCCTCGGGGAACGAGCGAATCATCGACTCGCGGGTACGCGTCTCGGCCCCGTCACGAGTGATAGGTGAGGATCTTGGGCAAGTGATCTTGGAACTCCGCTCCGTGCGGGGAACCGGCCTGGGGGGGATCATGGCAGAGGCACTCGTTCTTGGTGGCGGCTTCGCCGGTGTGGTCGCCGCCGAGTCGTTAGCGAAGCGACTGGGCTCCGAGCATCGGATAACCCTGGTCTCGCTGCGGCGGGAGTTCACTTTCTTCCCGGCTCTCGTGCGGCTCGCCTTTGGACAGTGCGAATTGGGGGACGTGTTCTTCAATCTCGATGAGGCACTGGAGTCGCGCCGCATAAGATTTATCCAGGGGGAGGCCACCACGCTTAATCCCTCCGAGCGGTACGTGGTCATCGCCGACGGCGGGGTGGAGCGCAAGGTGGAGTATGACTATCTCTTGCTCGCGCTCGGCCGGAGCCTGGCAATGGATTCTGTCAAGGGCCTGTCTGGGCGGGCTCACCATCTGTTGTCGGCTGGAGCGGCGTTGAGGTTCGGCGAAGCGGTCAAGAGCTTCCATGAGGGCCATGCGGTAATAGGCTACTGTCAGGATGCGCGCCTTGCAGTGCCAGTCTATGAGACAGCCTTTGCGTTGGATCGGTTTTTGAAGAGGCGACGTCAACGTCATCAGGTCAGGATCACGATCGTCAGCCCGGAGAAGCTGGGCGGGCAGCTCGGCGGAGCAGGCGTGGCGACGGCGCTTCAGACCGCGCTCGATGAACACGACATCGAATTCAAGCCTGACTTCCCAATCGATCTGGTGAGCGAGCATGAGGTATGGTCCAGCACCGGAAATCGCCTCGGCTACGACCTGCTCATGCTCATCCCACCCTTTGAAGGCCCAGGTGAGACGATGTATACGGGCATTGCTGACGTCAACAATTATGTGCGCGTCAACCTTCACATGAAAGCGGTCGGCGCCGAAGGCATCTACGCCGCGGGCGACTGTACGGATTTTCTCGGTCCGAAGATGGGACACATGGCGATTCTGCAGGGTGAAGTGGCAGCCGCCAACATCGCCGCAGAAATTCAGGGTCGCGAACCCGATGCCAAATACAATCATCAGTTGATGCTGGTCATTGACGAGGGTGGTAAGGACTCGATCTATTTGCGCAAGGACCTCTGGGAAATGAGCGAAGCCAGCATTGGGAAACACCGCTTCTGGGGTTGGGCCAAGCGTCTGCAGAAGAACTACTGGGAACAACTGCATTCCTGAACCGCCGGTCGGAGCCGGGGGCTCGGTTAATGCGGAAGGAGGAGCTATGAAGGAAAGATCATCAGAGAAGTTGGATGTTGAGACGCATGAAGAGGAAGAAGGCAAAATGAAGGCAAATCTTGCAAAGACAGTGATGGATGTCGGGGCAAAGGCCGCCCATTTGAGTTACGAAGTTGGTCGGGTCAAGAGTGTCGTCGGTGACGCGGTGTCTGAGAAGATCGAGGACGGGGTGCACGCTGCAAAACGCGCGGCAAGACGGAGTCTATACGCCGCAGAGGACCTGCGGGATGAGGCGACATTTCGGATCAAACAAAAACCGTTGCGGTGGGTAGGCGTTACCCTTGGAGTCGGCTTCGGTGTCGGCGCGATTGTTGGTTTTCTGACCTCTCGTATCGGAAGAGGTCGATCATCCAAGGGATGACGAGAGCCAACTGGGCTGGTATCCTACGAGGACGATAACTCGACGCCGATCTCTATCGGCTGTTCCGGGGCGACGCATTGCCTGGAGCGCCGAGCCATGGCTCGGCGCTCCGACGTGGCGCTCGTTGCACGTAATTACTCGTTGTCCTCTTTGCGACGAGCGTCTCTCGACCGACTATTTTGGAACTACATCGAGCGTTGTCTTCTCGTACTTGACCGAACTGGTTCCGACCATGATCTCGAACCGGCCGGGCTCGACCGAGCGTTTCATGTTGAGGTCCAAGAACTCGAGCTTCTCGGGCGTCAGGGTGAAGCTGATTCTTCGTCGCTCTTTGGGCGCGAGGGTGATTCGCTTGAAGTCCTTGAGCTCCATGACAGGGCGCGTTACTGAGCTGACGACATCGCGTATGTAGAGCTCAACGATCTCATCGCCCGGACGATTCCCTGTGTTGCTGACTGTGACCCTCACCTCGGCCCGCTCTCCGGGCGCGATCTTTGCCGGCGACACCTCGAGGTTCGAGTAGGCGAAGGTTGTGTAGCTCAGGCCATACCCGAAAGGAAACAGAGGTTGCCCGTTGGTGTAGAGATAACCGCGTCTCGCGGTCGGCTTGTGGTTGTAGTAGATCGGTAATTGGCCAACTGATCGCGGGAAGCTGACAGCGAGTTTGCCGCCAGGATTGTAGTCGCCGAACACCACGTCGGCTACCGCGACACCGGTTTCCTGGCCGAGGTAGAAGCCTTCGAGAATGGCGGGAACATTCTCGGCGATATAATTGATCGAGAGAGGGCCGCTGTTGATGAGCACGACGATCATCGGCCGGCCCGTATCGCGCACGGCTTTGACGAGGTCATTCTGTCGGCCAACGAGATCAAGGCTGTCCCGGTCTCCGAGGTGGCCGTCTGCCCATGCCTCCTTGTTCGTATCCTCATTGCCAC
>JANNRD010000517.1:0-2273 GCA_031401095.1 Acidobacteriota bacterium | reverse complement strand
CCCCCGGAGGTCACCTGCCGGAACCGGAAGCAACCAGGGTACAGGTGCCCGCCGGTGATACCTTGGACGCGACTTGTCAGTTGGGCAAAGCGCACAATCAGACAGCGGATCCTGAGAGTGTCGCCAGAGTTGGACGCGTGGGAGACCCGTGCCCGACAATTCGGACCACGAGCGGTGTTCAACCTTGGGCATTCGGAAGCGTCGGCAGGCCGTGTCACAGACCTGCAGAAGACCATCTTTTTCCCGTTACTTCAAAAAAGCCTGGTCGGTGGTGAGCGGCTGCTCCTCGATCTGGGCTGCGGCACCGGACGATTTACGCCAGACCTCGCGCGTCTCATTGGCGGCCGCGCAGTCGGTGTTGATCCTATTCGCCATCTCCTGGCCTTGGCCCCACAGGCGGCAGACGTGGTGTACATGCACATGGATGAAGGTGTGATTCCGCTCCCCGCCGCCTCAGTTGATGTTGCGTGGATCTGTCTGGTTTTGGGCGGACTGAACGATCACGTCCTGGCTGGAACCGTCAAGGAAATCGACCGCGTCTTGAGGCCCAAAGGGCTGCTCCTACTAGCAGAAAACACTACCGATGGGCCAGGAAGCGCTCTTTGGCGGTTTCGTCGCCCCGCGACGTATGAACGCATGTTTCCATCGGTCGCCCTGGAGCACATTCTCGACTACCGTGACTTGGGTGATCGCATCTCGGTCTACATCGGCCGGAAGGACTGAATGCGTCCGCCCCTTCTCCCGCCAGCGCCTTCGCTTCATTGCGAACTCACAGGACTCGATTCCGCCGGGTGATTCGGCCAAGGGCCTTGTGTTGGCCTTTCTGGTCATAGAGATTTCGATGAAACCGAAAAGACCTCGCTTGGCGTGACCGGCCACATGACTGCCTGTCGGGTTGTTCGCCTTCTATCGTGGACATATCATCTTTAGAATCAGTTGTTTAGTAAGTACCGACTCCACGAGAGGCGCTCAGAAACAGCAACCCCGACTCGCTCCAGATCTACGTCTTTTTATTAGACTTACGGACCGCCAGGACAGGAACTAACTAGGTCTGCAGAAAAACACTGGGGGCTCGGTCTCGGGCAAAGCGAGACGCCTCGCCTCCGATTTTGAGACCACTGCTGAGATGTGCACACATTCCACCGCGAAGCCGGCACGTTCTAACTTGCCCACTAGATCCATGCCATAAATCCGTACGTGATCATGCTGGCCGAATCGGGTGGTTCTCTCCTGAGGGTCGGTTATCGAGGCATCCTCGTCCGTTTTGGCGCCGCCAATCGGCACGAGGAGCACCGCCCAGCCGCTCGGCCTCAGAATGCGACGAATTTCGAGAAGGGCCCGTTCGTCTTCGGGTATGTGCTCGAGAACATGGCTACAAAGTACGACATCCACCGAAGATGTGGGTACCGGGATGTCCGTGATGTCCATCCGAACCATCGCCTTTCCTGGCTGAATATCCGCCGACGTGTATTCAACACCTGGAATTCCTTGAACAGCAGCGGTCAGGGGCCCTTCGGGGGCGAAGTGCAGTACCCGCCGACTAGATCGATCTAGAAGATTGGTTCGGCGTTCCAGGAAGAGCCATAGGAAGCGATGACGCTCGAGGGATCCACAGTTCGGACACTGCGCGTCTGTTCGGGTGTCCAAGCCATATGTCGCGAATGCCGCCGCGTAACTCCGGCAGAGCGGGCAGTATCGCTTCCGCGCCCACGGGCGTGAGTTTCGAAGAGTTCGGCGCAAGTTTGGGGGGACCGCTCGACGGGCAAAAGTCCTTAGGGTTTTGAGCATTGATCCGTATTCAATTGACTCAGCTTCGGAGGCAAGCCATCGTGGGCGGGTAGGCGAAACCCCGGTAGGTTAACATCTTGAGAGATGGTGAGAGCGGGTTCCGGGAGTCGCGTTTTGCATGTGTGCGAACCGCTGCTTCCACCCTCGCAGACGTTCATCCAGCAACGTATGCGTGGTCGTGCATTCCACCCGTCCGTTCTCAGTTGGACGCGTTCTGACCCGACGCTCGAAATTCCGTGTCCTATCGTCTTCTCGCCAAGGCCGTTCGGCACTCTCGGTACCCGCCGCGGATTCCGACGACTCGCAGCTGTTCTTGATGAATGGGCGTTGCGTCGCACGCTCGCTCGCTCGGCGCCGACCCTCGTCCACGCCCACTTTGGCACTGTGGGGCTACATGTGAGCGAAGCCTGTGCCTGGCTTGATATCCCATTGGTGGTGTCGTTCTACGGCATTGACGCTTCAGTCGCCCCAAGACGGCCCGAGGT
>JANNRD010000516.1:0-2387 GCA_031401095.1 Acidobacteriota bacterium | reverse complement strand
AATTCAGCAGAAGGAGACGATGTGATCATAAAAGTCCTCGAAGCAGAGTTGGGCAAGGCCGCCGCCGATCACGCGGCCCGTTCCATCTGCCGGGCAATCTCTGAAAAAGGCGACGCGCGCGTGATCGTTGCCACAGGCGTTTCGCAGTTACCGTTCCTCGAAGGGTTGACCGCAATCCCAGGGATTGACTGGTCCAAAGTCGAGATGTTTCACCTCGATGAGTACATCGGCCTCCCCATCACTCACCCTGCGAGCTTTCGCCGATATCTTCGCGAACGCCTGATAGAGAAGGTGGGCCTCGTGCGGTATCACCTGCTCGACGGTGAAGGAGACGCGGAGGAGGTTATCCGAGAGGCAGGTGCTGCGATATCGAAGGCGCCAATCGACGTGGCTTTTGTCGGCATCGGCGAGAACGGACATCTCGCATTCAACGATCCACCGGCTGATTTCGCCGCGGAAGAGCCCTACCTGATAGTGAACCTCGATGAGGACTGTCGGCGCCAGCAGGTCGGCGAAGGCTGGTTCAAAGAGCTGACGGAAGTCCCGCTCCAGGCGATCTCGATGTCCGTGCGGCAGATTTGCCGGTCGAGAGAGATTATCTGCATCGCACCCGAGGCGCGAAAGGCCAGAGCGGTAAAGGCTTGCTTCGAGGGTGAGATTGGCCCCTGGGCGCCTGCCTCGATCCTCCGGACGCATCCCAACGTCACCGTTTACCTCGATCGGGACTCAGCAGCGCTTCTCACAAATACGCCTGCCTAAGTTGGCTCTGATTGGCTCGAAATCGCGCTACCTTCACGACTGGTATTTGAGGAGCGAAAAGACGTCGTATCCCGCGAATCGATCTCTTCCGTTGAGAAATTCCAGCTCGATCACAAAGGCCAGACCGACGACTCTGCCACCAAGACGCTCAACCAGCTTGATGACGGCTTCAGCGGTTCCGCCCGTCGCCAGCAAGTCGTCAGCGATGATGACGTTGTGCCCCGCGCCGACGGCGTCTCGATGTATCTCCAAGGTATCCTTGCCGTATTCAAGATCGTAGCTGTAGCTCTCGACCTCAGACGGGAGCTTCTTTGGCTTGCGCACAGGTACAAAGCCCGCACCGAGGTGATAGGCGAGCGGCGGTGCGAATATGAAGCCGCGTGCTTCGACGCCAATAACATGGTCGATCTGTTGACCCCGGAAATGGTCCGTCATGCGATCGATCGAAAGACGTAGCCCGCGAGGACTCTTGAGCATCGTCGTGATGTCGTAGAAGAGAATCCCCGGCTTTGGAAAGTCAGGTATCTCGCGAATCAGGCCCTTCAGTTCCAGTTCATCGGCAGACTCAACGCGTGGCGTCGGCATGTGCAATATTTCTCCTTGATGATCAACTCATTGGTCTACGCGGAAGTCGCGAAAACGCCCGGTCGGAGGAATGTCTGTTTCAGCGAGGCTCGAGATATTCGCGTGAAGTGGTCCCGTGGCCAGTTCGTTCTTGAACTCATCCATCGCGTCGCGCGCACCCTCGGCGAGGACCTCGACGTTGCCGTCCGGCAGATTTCGCACCGTCCCGGCGATATCGTGCCGGGCAGCGGCACGGAGGGCGAAATAGCGGTAGCCCACACCTTGCACTTCACCCGCGATCAGGAATCTTCTTGCAACGAGGTTCATCAGCAATACTTTATCAGGACGTGTCCTTCTCCGTTCAATCGCGAAGAGGAAAGATACCGGACGGGCACGCTATTTGACAAACTCTCGTCTGCACGTTGAGTTGGCCCGCATCAAATGGCCGAGCTGGGGCGGCGGCGCTCCGAGGGCTAACCCGCCAACTCCGCGAGGTTCGCCCATCTGTCAATGTTGCGCTCCATCTCTCCATTGAGTGACTGCAATTCGTCATACAGTCTCGCCACCAGAATGTGATCGCTCGCGTTGGTTTCAAGCTCCGATTGAATCGCCGTTTTGCGGACTTCCCCTGCGGCAATAAGCTTTTCCAACTCCTCCATCTGACGCTTCTCCTTGAACGAGAGTTTGCGGTTTGTCGGAGGTCTACCTGGTCGAACGACGGCTGCTTGCTTCTGCTCGATCGCCCTCACTTCACTTCTCTCGCGTTCGCGGATTTCCAGAAAGCTGCTGTAGTCGCCGGGGTATTCGCGAACGCTGTACGTCCCCGCAGACCCGGCTTCAAACCGCAGGATGTATTCTATTGTGCGGTCGAGAAAGTACCTGTCGTGGCTAACGATGACGAGGCAGCCGGGGAATGTCTCCAGATATTCCTCGAGCGCAACGAGCGTCGGGATGTCCAGATCGTTGGTGATCTCATCGAGCAACAACAGGTTCGGTGCGCTCATGAGCATCCGCAAGAGGTATAGCCTTCGCCTTTCTCCGCCAGAGAGCGTCGCGATCGGCTG